>VGIX01000018.1 GCA_016867725.1 Candidatus Effluviviaceae Genus I sp. | reverse complement strand
CGTCTGGATCGCCTCGCGGTTCGCGCCGGCGGCGAAGCGCTTCTCCTTGAACCGCCGCATCACGAACTCCACGTCGACGTTCGCGAGCTTCTTCGTGGGGTGCATGAGCGCCGCCGCGACGACGAGTCCGGTGACGGGGTCGGTGGCGTAGAGCGCCTTGTCCATGAGGCCCTCCCGCGGCGCGTGGTCGTTGTGGGCCTTGACGGCGTGGACGATGTCCGCCGGAAACCCCCGCTCGGTGAGCATGTCGGCGGACACGAGCCCGTGGCGCTCGGGCGTCTTCGCGGTCTCGTCGTAGTCGAGGTCGTGCACGAGCCCGGCCTGCGCCCAGGCCTCGACATCGCCTCCCAGACGCCTGGCCAGCCCCGCCATCACCGCCTCGGCCGCGAGCATGTGCTTGATCAGGTTCCGGTTCGAGCAGTTGGCCTTCACGAGAGCGAGGCACTCGTCGCGCGTCATGGTCCCCTCCTATCCCACGTCGATGTACGACCGCGCGTCCCGGAACCGCGTCGAGAGCGCGTCGAGCACGCGGCGGGTCTCGTCCCCACGCATGTCCGGATCGCGCCCGAGAAGCTCGAACGCGTCCTCGCGCGCGAGCGCGAGGAGCCGCGCGTCGCGGGCGAGGTCCGCCACCGAGAACCGCGGCAGCCCGTGCTGCCGCACGCCGAGGAACTCGCCGGGGCCGCGCAGCTCGAGATCGCGTTCGGCGATGACGAAACCGTCGCTGGTGTCGGCCAGCACCTGGATGCGCTCGCGCGCCTCGTCCGACGCGCCCCGCCCGACCATGAGGATGCAGTACGAGCGGTGCGCCCCGCGCCCGACGCGCCCGCGGAGCTGGTGGAGCTGCGCGAGCCCGAAGCGCTCGGCGTGCTCGACGACCATCACGGTCGCGTTGGCGACGTCGACGCCGACCTCGACCACGGTCGTCGAGACGAGCACGCCGGTGGCGCCGGCCTTGAAGCGCTCCATCGCCGCGTCCTTCTCGTCCGGCCGCATGCGCCCGTGAATGAGGCCGACCTCCACCCCGCGGAACACGCTCGTCCTGAGCTTCTCGTACATCGCCGTCGCGGCCGCGAGCTCGACCTTCTCGGACTCCTCGACGAGCGGGTAGACGACGAACACCTGGCGGCGTTCCGCCAGTTCCGCCTTCAGGAACTCGTAGACCTTCGCCCTTCCCGCCTCGTCTCGGACGGCCGTCACCACCGGCGTCCGCCCGGGGGGAAGCTCGTCGAGCACCGACACGTCGAGATCGCCGTACACCGTCATGGCGAGCGTCCGCGGAATGGGCGTCGCCGTCATCACGAGGACGTCCGGCGATCCGCCCTTCGCCCGCAACGCGGCGCGCTGGACAACGCCGAACCGGTGCTGCTCGTCGATCACCGCGAGCGCGAGGCGCCGGAAGCGCGTCCCGCCCTCGATGAGCGCGTGGGTGCCGACGACGATCTGCGCCGCGCCGCTCTCGATCGCCGCGAGCGCCTCCTCGCGCTCCGCCGCGCGCATGCCTCCGCGGAGGAGGGCGACGCGGTCGCCGAGCGGCGCGAGAAGCCGCGTGAGGTTCCGGTGGTGCTGTTCGGCCAGGACCTCCGTCGGGGCCATGATGGCCCCCTGGCAGCCGCCCACGGCGGCCTGGTGCATCGCCGCCGCGGCGACCACCGTCTTGCCGGAGCCCACGTCTCCCTGGAGCAGGCGGTTCATCGATGCGGGCCGCGCCATGTCGGCCCTGATCTCGCCGATGACGCGCTGCTGGGCGGCCGTGAGCGCGAAGGGAAGCGCGGCCAGGAGCCTCGCGTGCTCCGTCTCGCTCCACGCGAACCGCGCCGTCGGCGTGTCCGCGGCGGCCCGCCTCTTCCTGATCCCGACCATCACCTGGAACAGGAAGAACTCCTCGAAGGCGAGCCGCTCGCGCGCCTCCGCAGCCTGCTCGAGCGACGCGGGGAAGTGCACGCGCGCCAGGGCGTCGCGGACGGCGGGCAGTCGTCGCCTGCGCAGCACCCACCCCGGCAGCGGCTCCGGCGCGTCGCCGAGAAACCCGTCGATGGCCGTCTTCACGAAGCGCCTGATGCGCCGCCCGGAGAGCTCCCCCACGCTCGAGTACTCCGGCACGATGCGCCCGGCGTGCACGAGTTCGACCGCCTCCTGCTCGCGGATGACCTCGAACGCCGGATTGGCGAGCTCGAGACGCCGCGCGAAGCGGTCGAACCGGACCTCTCCGCTCACGACGGCCTTCGTGCCGACCTTGAGCACGGAGTTCAGGTACGGCTGGTTGAACCACCGTGCGACGATTGCGCCGGAGTCGTCTTCGAGCGCGGCGACGAAGGTCCGGCGCGGGCCGCGGCGCGTGACGTCGCACGACAGCACGCGCGCCACGACCGTCGCGCGGTCGCCCGCCCTCAGCGAGTCCACGCTCGCGATCCTGGACCAGTCGGTGTAGTTCCGGGGGACGTAGTACAGAAGGTCGATGATCCGCTCGACGCCGGCCTTCGCAAGGAGCCCTGCGAACGCCGGGCCGACGCCCTTGAGGTAGCGCACCTCTGAGAGGATGGTCGTCCCGTGTGCCGTGGCGTCCTCCCCGGCCGGCGTGCGGCAGGCTTGCGTTGGGAATTCTAGACGAGGACCGCCGGGGGGTCAAGGAGGCCCGGCCGGACCGCCGCCGGGAAAGCGCTTGCGGGACCCGCCCGCCGTGTGCTACGGTCGCTTGGGTTCGAGATCCCACGGAGGGAACGATGTCCAGGAAGTGCGAGCTCTGCGGGAAGCACCCGCACGTGGGCCACAGCGTGAGCCACGCGCACAACCTCACGAAGCGGAGGTGGTTGCCGAACCTCCAGCGAGTGCGCGTGGTCGTGGACGGGACGCCCAGGAAGATCCTGGTGTGCGCGACGTGCATCAAGTCGGGCGCTCTGGACAAGTACCGGAAGGCCTGACGGACGACCGGGTGCGGAGAAGGAACGGGGGGGCCTCGCAAGGCCCCCCGTTCGCTTTCCATGCCGTCGTCTGGCCCCGCCCCGTCAGCGCTCCTTCGTCATGGTGACCGTGGTTCCGCAGCCCTTCGGCATGTCGAAGTCCACCGTGTCCATGATCTGCCGCATGATGAAGATGCCGCGGCCCGAGCAGGCCATGCAACGACCGGGATCCGTCGGGTCGAACACGCACGAGACGTCGAACCCCTCACCGTCGTCGTGCACGTCCACGCTGAGCTTGCCGGGCGCCCAGTGGTAGCGGACCAACACCGCCTTGTCCGAGCTCCGCCGGTTCCCATGGACGATCGCGTTCGTCACCGCCTCGATCATCGCCATCGCGATCGCCGTCGCGGCTTCCCGGCTGAACCCCGCGCGACGGGCGATGCGCAACGTGGCCTTGTCGACGGCATCGAGCGAGTCGAGCTCGCTCCGCAGCCTCAGCTCTTCCGTGCCGGCGCTCACCTTGCGGGCGCGGCTGCCTCTCGAGTCCGCGTGCTGTGCGACGCTCACGCTTTGCCCTTCGCCGTCCCGAGGCTCGCCTTCGCTTCGCCCTCGTCGTGGAAGGTCTCGAAGATCGTGAGGAGCTTCGTGATCATGAAGAGGCTCTGGATGCGGTCCGAGACGTGGCAGAGCCTGAGCGCACCCTGGCTTCTCTGGATGCTCGTGTACACCGCCATGAGCGTGCCGAGCCCGGTGCTGTTGATCCAGGGCACGCCCTTCATGTTGATGACGAACTTCCTGACTCCCTCGTCGAGGAGCCTCTTGATCTCCGCTCGCAGCTCCTCGCTCTCAGGCCCGCCCATCAGCTTGCCGGACAGGTTCACGACGACGACGTCTCCGTCCATGTCGGCCTTGATCTTCAAGATCCACCTCCGCAGGTGTGGTGGGATTCCGCTCGGGCTCGGCGCGCCAAGCGTTGGCTCTCCGCCGCGCCTCGGGATCCACAGCGGTCCGGTATGGCGTGACTGTAACACAACCGCCGCCCGCGCGTCCAACGCTTTTCCTGAACCACCCTCGGTCTCTCTGGTGGCACGGGGGATGCAAGGGAACGCACGACATCGTCGATGCTGCCGGCGCCCGGCCCATCGGGCCGCCGGCGGCGGCTCGGATGCCCTGACGCCGGGGGCCGATGGTGGTGCCCCGGAACACGGAGAGAGCGATGGCGTCTCACAAGAACGCTCAGTCGGGCCTCCCGCGGGACGCGGATCTCGGCATGCGAGTCGTCCAGGCCTCCCCCGTCTTCTTCGTGGTCATCGGCCGCGACGGCACGACGCGCTTCATGAACGACGCGATGCTCGAGGCGCTCGGGTACGAAGCCGACGAGGTCATCGGCACGGACTACGTCGCGACGTTCGTCCCCGAGGACGAGCACGCCGCGCTTGCTCCCGTGTTCGAGGAGATCATGACCCGGAACCTCCCCACGACGAGCCAGAACCACGTCATCGCGAAGGACGGGCGGCGGCTGCTCGTGGAGTGGAGCGGCCGACACCTCCCGAGCTGCTTCGGACAGGACGACGCGCTCTTTGGGATCGGCATCGACATCACGGAGCGCCGCCGCATGGAGCAGGCGCTCGAACGCGAGCGGAACGAGGCGCAGACCTACCTCGACCTCGCAGGCGTCGTGTTCGTCGCCCTCGACGCCGAGGGTCGCGTCACGATGGTCAACCGGAAGGGGTGCGAGGTCCTCGAGGCTGCGGAATCGGACATCGTCGGCAGATGCTGGTTTGAGAGCTTCCTCCCTGAGGACACCCGCGAGACGACGCGCCGCGTCTTCCGCGGGCTCATGGCCGGTCAGGAACAGCTCTACGAGCACGCGCAGAACGCCGTCCTCACGGCGGCGGGCGAGAGGAAGATGGTCGAGTGGCACAACGCGCTCATCCGCGACGCTGACGGCCGCGTGAGGGGAACCCTGAGTTCCGGCGTCGACATCACGGAGCGCCGGCGGGCCGAGGAACTCCAGCAGGTCATGCAGCAGATCGCCAACGCGGTCCACACGTGCCGCAACACCGCGGAGCTCTTCCGGACCATTCACACCGAGCTCGGGCGCGTCATCAACACCGAGAACTTCTTCATCGCTCTGTACGATCGGGCGGCGGACACGATCTCGCTCAACTACTTCGTGGACGAGGAGGACCAGGAGGACTTCCGGACATACCCGGCCGGGAGGACGCTGTCGGCCTACGTGATCAAGCACAACATGCCCCTCCTGCTCAAGCGCGAGCAGATGGACCGCTGGGTCGCGGACGGCATCGTCGACATGGTCGGCACGCCGTCCCTCGTGTGGCTGGGCGTTCCGCTGCGCGTGTCGGGCGAGGTGACGGGCGTGCTGGTCGTGCAGAGCTACACCGACGCCGACGAGTTCGGGCTCACGGACCTCGAGATGCTCGAGTTCGTCTCGAACCAGATCGGCCTGGCGATCGAGCGCAAGAGGACCGAGGAACAGCTTCGCGTGAGCGAGGCCCGCACCCGCGCCATCCTCGACGCCGTGCCCGACGTCATGTTCCAGTTCTCGCGGGAGGGCGTGTTCCTCGGGTGCGACGCCCCCGACGAGGCCCAGCTCGCGCTGCCGCACGACGCCTTCATCGGGAGGAGCCTCGGGGACGTCTTCCCGCCCGACTTCGCCGAGGACGTGCTGCGGCACATCCGGGCCGCCATCGAGACGGGCCGCATGCAGAGCTTCGAGTACCGGCTGCCCGTGCCGATGCCCGACGGCGACGTTCGCGACTTCGAGGCGCGAGTCGTGCCCGCAGCCGACGGCGCCCTCGCGGTCGTTCGCGACATCACGGACCACAAGCGGGCCGACCGGCTGCTCGAGGCGCTCAACGCCGCCGCGCTGGCCATGGAGGAGACGCAGACCCCCGACGAGGTCTTCGCGGCCGCCGCGGCGCAACTCAGGGCGATCGGCGTGGCGAGCGCCGTGCTCCTTGCGGAGGACGACGGCGAGCACCTCCGCGTGGCGCACGCCTGCGGAACGCGCAGCGAGGTGGGCGACGTCGAGACCCTGCTGGGAACGCGACTCGTGGGGCTGCGGGTCAGGACGGATCGCGACCACGCATACTGGAAGCCTACGCACGAGCGCGCGGCGGTCTTCGTCGAGGGCGCGGAGCAACTTGCTGCTTCCGTGGACCCGCCGCCCCCGAGCGAGGCGATCGCCGCGTGCGGAAGCGCTCCCGGGATCGGACGGTTCATCCTGGCCCCGCTCATCGCCGAGGATCACCTGCTGGGCGTGCTGTCCGTCCACGCCGACCACCTGGCGCCGCGGGACGTGCCGGCGATGAGGGCGTTCGCCAACCAGGTCGGGGCCGCGCTCCGGCGCGCGACGCTCATGCAGGAACTCCGCAGGAGCATCGAGGAGCTTCAGCTCGCGCAGGATGAGCTCCTGCAGGCGCAGAAGATGGAGGCCGTCGGGCGCCTGGCGGGCGGCGTCGCCCACGACTTCAACAACCTGCTCACGGCCATCGCGGGATACTCCGAGCTTCTGCTCTGCCGCCCCGATCTCGACGAGCAGACCAAGGCCGACGTCGGCGAGATCCGCAAGGCGTCGGACCAGGCAAGCGGCCTCACGAGACAGCTTCTCGCCTTCAGCCGGAAGCAGCCGCTTCAGCGCCAGCCGATGGACGTCAACGCGACGGTGACGAACCTCCGCGGCATGCTCCGCAGACTCGTCGGCGAGGACGTTCGCATCGAGACCGACCTCGCGGCCGCGGGCGCGTGCGCGCAGGCCGACGCCGGCCAGCTCGAGCAGGTCATCACCAACATGGTGGTGAACGCGAGGGACGCCATGCCGGACGGCGGGACGATCACCGTCCGCACGGACGTGGTGATGGTGGGCGAGAGCGAGGCCCGCACGATGAGAGGCGCGCACGCGGGGTTCTTCGTGCGCCTCTCGATCGAGGACACCGGAGGCGGGATCCCGCAGGACGTCCTCGAGCACATCTTCGAGCCGTTCTTCACGACCAAGGGCAAGGGCAAGGGAACGGGTCTGGGCCTGTCCGTGGTGTACGGCATCGTGAGCCAGCACGAAGGCTGGATCGCGGTCGAGACGGAGGCGAACAAGGGAACGGCGTTCCGCATCTACCTCCCCGTCTCCGAGGAGAAGAGCGCCGAAGCAACGGCTGAGGCTCACGCCGGGGCGCCCGGCGACGCGAAGGGGCACGGCGAGCGCATCCTCCTCGTCGAGGACGAGGACGCGGTGCGCGAGTTCGCGAGCAGGGCCCTGCGGGAGAGCGGCTACACGGTGTACGAAGCGGGTCGCGCCGAACAGGCCATCGCGCTCTTCGACGCCGAGGGCGGCAACTTCGACATCGTCTTCAGCGACGTGGTCCTCCCCGACCGCAGCGGCGTGGGGCTGGTCACCGACATCACGGCCAGGAAGCCCGGCATCCAGATCCTCCTGGCCAGCGGGTACACCGACCAGAAGGCGCAGTGGCCCGCCATCTGCGAGAGGGGCTTCAGGTTCCTCCAGAAGCCCTACTCACTGCCCGACCTGCTGGGGACGATCCGGGAGATGGCGGACGCTCACTGAGCGCCCGGCGGGCGGCGGCGCATGAGATCGCGCGCCGCGGCCAGCGAGGCGAGAAGCTGCGCGCGCGGCGTCCCGACCTCGACGATCTCCCAGGGAAAGACCTCATCGTCGGCGCGTTCGCGCCCGACGGTGAGGTCCGGGTCCACGCCGGCGCGGGCGAGCGCCGCCTTCCAGGGAACGCCCTCGGCCCCCGCGAGCTCGACCGCCGCGGCGACCTCGCGCCCGCCGCGCGCGAGCACGCCCTCCACTTGAGACTCGCGAGGTCCCTCGCATGAGAACCCGACGCGCGGACGCGCCGCGAGCGACCGCCTGAGGAACGCGAGCTTCGCGCGCACGTCGCGCTCGCCGGCCATGGCGAGCCACTGGAACGGCGTCCTCGGCTTCGGAACGAACGCCGACACGCCGACCGAGACCGGCGCAGCACGCCGACCGGCCGCGAACTCGCCCTGGACCGCGCGCACGAGCGGAGGGATGGCCCGCACGTCTTCCTCGCGTTCCCCGGGAAGCCCCACCATGAAGTAGAGCTTGAGCCGCCGCATCCCGGCCGCGCCGAGGTCGCGCGCCGCGCGGAGCAGCACCTCGTCCGGCATCCGCTTCCCGGCGATCTCGCGCAGCGCCTCCGTGCCGGCCTCGGGCGCCATGGTCGCCGTCCGCACGCCGGCGCGGACGAGAAGCGCCGCAAGGTCTCCGTCCACCGCTTCGGTCCTCAGCGACGACACGTTCGCCTCGCACCCGAGCTCGCACATCGTCCGGAGGATCTCCCTGAGGCCCGGGTGGTCCCCGAGGGCGGCCGCGACAAGTCCCGCCCTCGCCGCGTCGGCCGACGCCCTCCGAACCGCATCGATGACCTCCGCGGCCCCCCTCGAGCGCCGGGGCGTGAGCACGTGGCCGGCCGCGCAGAATCTGCAGCCGCGCGCGCAACCCCGCGCCGTCTCGATGAGGAACATGTTCTCAAAGAGCGCGCCGTCCGACAGGACCGTGCTCTCCGCGAGCGCGTCCCGGGCGAGCGCCGCCCGCACGGGCAGCGGCGCGCCGCGGGCCGCACGAAAGCCGGTGACGACTGGACCGTCCCGGACCACCTCGTAGAGGGAGGGCACGTAGACCCCGGGGGCGCGGGAGAGCGCCGTGAGACGGTCGGCCCGCGGCGCGCCGCGGCCGGCCGACGCCGCCTCGACGAAGGGCGGCACGAGCGCGCGTGCGTCGCCGATAAGGACGGCGTCCATGAGTTCGGCGACGGGCTCGGGGTTCAGGAAGGCGCAGATGCCGCCCATGACGACCAGCGGGTCGCGGTCCCCTCGGTCGCGCGCGCGAAGCGGGATGCCCGCCGCGGCCAGGCAGGCCGCGACCGCGAGGAAGTCGCGCTCGAAGGAGACCGAGAAGGCGACGACGTCGAAGCGCCGGAGCGCGCTGCCGGCCTCGTACGACCGCGGATCAGACGCCTGGAGGAATGCCCGCTCGCAGCGGACGCCGGGCTCCGCGCAGAACGCCGAGACGGCGGTCTGGAAGCCCAGGCTGCTCATGGCAAGGGAGTATGCCGTCGGGGACACGACGACGACGGACAGCGCGTCGGCCGGCGCGGGCCTGCCGGGGCGCGGGCCGAGCCACCGCTCGACCGGGAGCGCGGCGCGGGCCCGGCCCCTTCCGCTGGGCCGCCCCTTCCCGCTCACGCGTGGAGCTTCCGCAGCTGCCACTCGAGGGGCGTGAGGTCGGACAGCTCGGCGCGGGCGATGGGGTTCCTCGCGTCGAGCCTCAGGACCTCACGGAACTGCGTGTCGGCTTCCTCAGGGCGGTCGACGCGCCTGTAGGTGAGGCCGAGAATGAGCCGCGCCTCGACGTAGTTGGCGTTGATCGAGATGGCCTTCTCGAGCTCGGAGATCGCCTCGTTGTAGCGCTCCCCTGCGATGTAGCGTCCCGCGAGCTCCCTGTGGAGGTCGGCGTAGCCGGGCCTGAGCGCGATGGCCTTCTCGAGGTGCTCGGTCGCCTCGGCCTCCTTGCCGAGATGCATCTTCACCCTGCCGAGGTGCAGGTGCGCCTCGGCGTACCCCGGGTTGATTGACACGGCCTCCTCGAACGCCTTCTCCGCCTCGACGTGCTCCGACCGCGCCATGTGCGCCACGCCGAGCCCGCAGTGAAGGTCGGCGTAGCCGGGGTTCTGGAACAGCGCCGCCCGGTAGCGCTCGATCGCCGAGCCGTAGTCGCCCACTTCCAGCAGAATGTCGGCGGACTCCCGCTGGAGCTCTCCGGAGAGTTTGGGGTCCTCGAACGCGACGCGGAACGACCGCACCGCCTCGTCGGTCCTCCCCATCGAGAGCGTGGCCATGCCGAGGTAGTAGTGCGCGAGGGCGTACCGCGGGCTCGCTGAGGTCACCTTCGCCAGCTCGCGCGCCGCCTCCTCGAGCATGCCGCGCTTGAAGTACGCGATCCCAAGGTAGCACCGAAGGTCCCAGTAGTCGGGCCGAAGCTCGACGCCCCGCTTGAGCGCCTCACAGGCCTCGCGGTGCCGGCCGAGCTTGAGGCTGTAGACGCCCTTGAACAGGAGCGCCTCGACGTAGCTCTGGTTGGCTTCGACGGCGCCGTCGAGCTGCCGGATGGCGTCCTCGTACCGCCCGACCTTGCCGTAGGCGATGGCGAGCCTGCAGCGGATGTCGGGATAGCGCTGCCTGAGCTCGACGGCCTTCTCGAACCCGGCGATGGCCTGTTCGGTCCTGCCGTCGTTGTAGGCCGTGATCGCCTCATTGACAAGATCGCGGAACTCCTCCTTGCCGAGGGCCGCGCCGCGGAGCTCCTCGAAAGGAGGGTGGAGGTATTTCTGGCTTGCCTCCGCGATCCGGTGCGCCCCCGGCATGGGCACTTTGAGCCCGTGGGCGGCGGCCTGCTCGAAGGCCTGGGCGGCCTCGGCGTGCTTGCCGGCCTCGCTCAGCGCGATCGCAAGATAGCAATAGGCCTCCATGTAGTCGGGGTTGATCGTGAGCGCCGCGTTCAGCGCCGCGACCGCTTCGTCGAACCTCCCATCCCTCTCGCAGATGACGCCGAGATGGTAGTGGAGGTCCGGGTAGCGCGGGTTCTCCTCGATGGCCTTCCGGAACTGCTCCTCGGCCTGCGCGAGGTCGCCCTTCTTGTAGAAGGCGAACCCGAGATGCGCGTGCGTCTCGGCGGCGTAGAAGACGCCGAGCTGGTAGTAGGGGTCCGACTTGTCCTTGATCGTGGCGATGACCTCCTCGAACTCCACGACCGCCTTGTCGTACTCCCCGCGGTTGTAGTACTCGATCCCCTTGTTGTAGTGGTCGCTCTCCCCCAGCCCGAAGAGCTTTGTGAAGAGGGACATGGTCGTTCTCCGTTCTGACGGCCGCGCCTCGCCGCGGTAGCCGGCTAGTCCATCTGGCGTCTGAGGAAGGTCGGGATCTCGAGGTCGCGTCTCGTGCTCCTGCGCGGTCCGGACTCCCTCGCGCACGCAAGACCGGGCGTCGGATCGCCGATCCCGGGCTCCCGCTCCGGCTGCCGCTCCGTGCGCCCGCGCGGCGGCTGCTCGGGCGCCGGGTGGCGAGGCACGAGCCTGCCGGTCTCGGCCTTCTTCTCGCGCGGCGCCTCGGCCTCGCGGCGCTTCGTCTGGCCGCCGATGCCCGTGGCGATGACGGTGATCATGAGCTGGTCCTTCATGCTCTCGTCGAGGACGGCGCCGAAGATCATGTTCGTCTCCGCCCCGATCGCGTCGTTGATCACCGTCGCGGCCTCGTTGATCTCGTGCAGCGTGAGATCGGCGCCGCCCGTGACGTTCACGAGCACGCCCTTGGCCCCGGCGATGCTCACGTCCTCGAGAAGCGGGCTCGCGATGGCGAACTGCGCGGCCTCGACGGCCCGGTTCTTCCCGCCGCTCACGCCCGTGCCCATCACGGCGTCCCCCATGCCGGTCATCACGGAGCGAACGTCGGCGAAGTCCAGGTTCACAAGACCGGGGACGGTGACGAGGTCGGTCACGCCCTTCGTCGCGCGCAGAAGGACGTCGTCGGCGATGCGGAACGCCTCGCGGATGGGCGTCGTCTTGCTCGCGACGGCGAGGAGACGCTGGTTCGGAATGACGATCGCCGTGTCCACCTCCTGCTTCATCGCGGCGAGCCCGTCGGCGGCCTGGCGCATCCGGTACTGCCCCTCGAAGAGGAAGGGCTTGGTCACGACGGCCACGACGAGCGCGCCGAGCTTCTTCGCCATGTTCGCCACGACCGGACCGGCTCCCGTTCCCGTGCCGCCCCCCATGCCCGCAGCGACAAACACCATGTCCGCCCCGCGCAGCACGCCGGCGACCTGCTCGGCGTCCTCCTCGACCGCCTTCCGGCCGACGTCGGGGTTGCCGCCCGAGCCGAGCCCGTGCGTGAGCTGCCGGCCGATCTGGACGCGGTGCGGAGCGAGCGAGCACTCGAGCGCCTGCGCGTCCGTGTTGACCGCCACGAAGTCCACGCCCGTGAAGGCCGACTCGATCATGCGGTTCACGGCGTTCCCGCCGGCACCACCCACGCCCACCACCTTGATCCTCGCGCTTGCTTCGGTCTCGAACTCGAGCTGGAGCTTCATGTGTCTCTTCCCTCTTGAAGGCCGGGCGCGGCGCGCCCGGGACAGCAGCCGACCCGCTAGAGCAGGCTGTCAACCCACTGGCGCACCTTCTGAACCGTTCCCGCAAGGGGCCTGTCGCGAAGCGCCCTGCCTGCGCTCGCTGGGGCCGCCACCGACGACACGATCCCGACCGCCGCTGCGTACGCGGGGTCCCCGATGGCCTCGAACTTCCCCGACGCTCTGTCGGGAAGACCGATCCGCGCGGGACACGCGAACACCTCCTCGACGACCTCGGCGATCCCCCGGAGCTTCGCCCCGCCGCCCGTGAGAACGACGCCGGCGAGCATCCGGCCCCAGTAGTCCGTTCCCTTCACCTCCTGCATCGCCATCTCGAGAAGCTCGCGCGCCCTCGGCTCGATGATCGCGGCGAGCATCTGCGACGAGCTCTGCCTCGGGGGCCGGCCGCCCGTGCTGGGAATCTCGAGCGGCGACTCGTCGGCCATCGAGACCTTCGCCCACCCGCGTTCGCGCTTGAGCAGCTCGGCCTTCTGGACAGGCACGCGGAGCCCGACGGCGATGTCGCTCGTGATGCTCGCCGAGCCCCACCCGACGACGGCCGCGTGGCGAACCGCGCCGTCGTGGTAGAGCACGAGGCCGGTCGTGCCGCCCGAGAGGTGCAGGCAGAGCACGCCCAGGTCCTTCTCGTCGTCCGTGAGCGTCGCCGCGGCGGCGGCGAGAGGCTTGAGCGCGACGCCAGACGCCCTGAGCCCGGCCTTCCTGACCGCCCTGAGGGCGTTGTCGACGGCCTGCTGCGACGCCGTGACCACGTGGACCTTGGACCCGAGCCGCACGCCGGACATCCCGATGGGGTCCCGCACGCCGCTCTGTCCGTCGACGAAGAACTCCTGCGGCGCGACCTCGACGACGACCCGCCCGACGGGCAGCGCGAGCGTCCGGGCCGCTTCGAGCACGGAGTCGATCTCGGAGCGCGTGATCTCGCCGCCGGCGCGGGACACCGCGATGACGCCGCGGCTGTCGAGGCACCTGACGTGCTCCCCGTCCACCGAGACCACGACCCGGCCGATGTCGAGCTCCGCGTTGCGCTCGGCGACGTCGACGGCCTCCCGGATGGCGCCCGCCGCGCGCTCGATGTTCACGATCGCGCCCGCGTCGATGCCGTCCGACGGCGCCTCGCCGACCCCGAGGATCTCGGGAAGCCCCCTCGCGCTGACGTCGGCGGCGACGACCTTGATCCTGGTCGACCCGAGGTCGACGCCGACGACGATCTCGCTTCTCTTCAAGGGAAGCCCTCCTCCTAGACGCGACCGCGCGCCGCGTCCCGCGCGGGTCTCACGACGATCTGGTCCCGAAACCGCATGTCTATCGACTCGGCCTTGACGCCCCTCGACCTCAGGTCCGACAGCACCATGGCGAGACGCCTCATGCCGCGTGCGTCCAGAGCGCCGGAGCCAACTCTGATCTCTGCCCCGTCGGCTACCGTGTAGATGACCAGACCCGACCCCGGCGCGATCTTCACTTCCGACATCTCCGCCGCGAGGAGCGGAGCGGATTCCTTCGCCTTGACGATGAGCTCCAGCGCGTCCCTGAGGTCCTCGGGCGCGGGCGGTCGGCCGCCGTCGGACTCGGCGCCCGTGATGAGCGGCACGTCGACGAACGCGCTCCGCTCGACGGCCGGGAGCAGCTCCCCGTGCATCGAGACCTCGAGGGCCTTCCCCGGCGCGACCGAGACCATGGCCACCGGGACCGTCTCGTCGAGCGTGACGATGAGCCGGTCCGGCAGCGCCCGCGACGCCCGCACGCGGCGCACGCGCGGGGACCGGCGCACCGCCTCCTCCACCTCCCTGGTGCTCACCGTGAGCAGGTTCGTCCCCATCTCGAGCCCGGAGAGCGCGACGACCTCCGCGTCCGTCAACACGAGGTTGCCCAGCACGTCCACCTGCGCCAGGTGGAACGACGACGCGGTCCTGCCCCAGCGCGAGGCGTTCGACACCGCCACGCTCATCCCCACCGCGAGCACGACGGCCGCCGCCATGACGACCGAGCGGTGCGGGCGGGGCAGGCGGGTCCCGCGGCGCGGCGGCAGCGCGGGCAGCGGAGTCGCCGGCGTGGCGGCGCGTGGAACGGCGTGCGAAGGCATCACGTGCCGCCTTCCCTTCCACGCCGCGCCCGCCGCGCGCTCGCGCCCGGGGGCGCGATCAGCCGCCGTGGCGCCCCACGATCTCGATCTCGAGCTCGAGCCTGACTCCCGCATCCGCGAACACCCTCTTCCGAATGAGCTCCACGAGATCCTCGACGTCCTCGGGTGTCGCCCCGCGGTCGTTGAGGATGTAGTTCGCGTGCACGTCCGACACCACCGCCCCGCCCACTCGCGCGCCCTTGAGCCCGGCGGCCTCGATGAGCCTGCCCGCCACCAGGCCCTCGGGGTTCCGGAACACGCACCCGGCGCTCCGCATCCCGACGGGCTGCGTCTTCCACTTGCTCTCGAGCACCTCGCGCTGCCGCGCCGCGACCGCGGCCGGCTCGCCGGGCTCGACGGAGACGACCGCCTCCTCGATCACCGACGCCGCGGGGATTCCGATGCGCCGGTAGCGGGTGTCCAGCTCGGCGGCGGTCACGCGCCTCGACGGCTTCCCCGGCTCGAAGACCGTGATCTCGCGCAGCCGCTCGCCCACGGAGACGCCGAAGCTCCCGGCGTTCGTGACGACGGCGCCGCCCGCGCTTCCGGGGATCCCCGAGAGCCCCTCGAGACCGGAGAGGCCCTTCTCCGCGCAGAAGGAGAGCAGGCGCGCGAGGTCCACGCCGCTTCCGACGACGACCTCCCCGCCCCGCCGCTCCATGCGCGTGAACGCCCGTGAGACGGCCATGACGCAGCCCTCGATGCCGCCGCTTCGCACGAGCAGGTTCGTGCCGCGCCCGAGGAGCCTCACCGGCACCCGCTCGTCGGCGAGATACGCCGCCGCGTCCTTGAACGCGCCGGGGGAGTCGGGGGCGACGAAGAGGTCGGCGGGGCCGCCGAGCCCGAACGAGGTATGCCGCGCCATGGGCTCGCCCGTCCGCACGCGCCCGGGAGCGATTCTCTCGAGCTCCTCGACGATGCCTGCGCGGATGTCCACCTCGACAGCCCTCAACGTCCGCCCGCCTGCTCGCGCGCGCGAAGCGCCGCGAGGACCCTCTCGCCCACCTTGTGGATGTCGCCGGCGCCGAGCGTCAGGACGACGTCGCCCGGCCTCACGATCTCCATGGCGCGCTCGTAGAGCGCGTCCATGTCCTCGACGTACTCCGCGCTCCGGTGGCCGGAGCGCTGCGCGGCCTCGACGATGCTCGCCCCGCTCACGCCGGGGATCGGCGTCTCGCTCGCCGCGTAGATGCCCGTCACGAGGAGGACGGTCGCGTCGTAGAAGGAGCGGCCGAAATCCTCTCCGAGCTTCTGGGTTCGGGTGTAGCGGTGCGGCTGAAACAGCACGACGAGTCGTCGGTGCCACTTCGAGACGGCCGCGGAGAGCGTCGTGCGGATCTCCGCGGGATGGTGCCCGTAGTCATCCAGAACAAGCACATTGCAGGCCTCCCCCTTGATCTCGAACCTCCTGGAAATGCCCTCGAACTCCCTGAGCGCGCGCGCGATGTCGCAGAACGGCACCCCGAGCTCGAGGCCCACGGCGACGGCCGCGAGCGAGTTGTAGACGTTGTGAAGCCCGGGCATGGCGATCTCGATGCGCCCGACCTCCGCCCCCGCCGCCACGACGGTGAACACGCTCGTGCCGTTCGACGCCTCGACGTCGAGCACGTGAACGTCCGCCTGGCCGGCGAGGCCGTACGTGATCACCCTGCGCGCGATGTCCGGGATGATCGCCTGGATGTTCTGCTGGTCGAGGCAGACCACGGAGCACCCGTAGAACGGGACGCTGTTGGCGAACCTCGTGAACGCGCGTTTGATCTCGTCGAGCCCCGAGTAGTAGTCGAGGTGCTCCTCGTCCACGGTCGTCACGACCGTGATGGTCGGCGACAGCTTCAGGAACGACCCGTCGCTCTCGTCCGCCTCGGCGACGATGTACTGGCTCGCCCCGAGCCGCGCGCCGCTCTCCATCGCCTTGATGCGCCCGCCCACGACGACCGTGGGGTCCAGCCCGCCCGCCGAGAGGACCGCCGCGATGAGCGACGTGGTCGTCGTCTTCCCGTGCGTGCCGCCCACGGCGACCGAGAACTTCATCCGCATGAGCTCGGCGAGCATCTCGACCCGCGGGATGACCGGCACCAGTCGCTCGTGGGCCGCGACGACCTCGGGGTTGTCCGGAGCGACGGCGGTCGAGGTCACCACGACGTCGGCGCCCTCGATGTTGGCCGCCGCGTGCCCGACGTGCACGCGCCCCCCGAGCTTCTGGAGACGGTCCGTGGTCTCGGAGCGCTTGAGGTCCGATCCCGACACCGCGAAGCCCAGGTTGAGCAGGACCTCGGCGATGCCGCTCATGCCGGCCCCGCCGACGCCCACGAGATGCACGCGCTTCACGCGTCCGAACATCGTCACGCCGCGTGCCCTCCTCTCGACGAGCCCACCCGCGCCCCGCGCCCCCGTGCGAGCGCCAGGGTTGCTCGCGCGACCCGGTCAGCCGCGTCGGGCCGCGCGAGCTTCCTGGCGCCGTCCGCCATGGACGCGAGGAGCGGCGTGTCGTCGAGAAGCGCGAGGACCTTCTCGGCGAGGGCGCGGCCTGACAGCGCGCCGTCCTCGACCACGACGGCCGCGCCGCCGCGCTCGAACGCGCGCGCGTTCCTGAGCTGGTGGCCCTCCGTGGCGTGCGGGTAGGGCACGAGGATCGAGGGCCGCCCGACGAGCGCGATCTCGGCCAGCGTCGTCGCGCCCGCCCTCGCGACGACGAGGTCGCTCGCCGCGTACGCGCGCCCGACGTCGTCGAAGAACGCCTCGACGACCGCCCGCGCGCCGGCCTTCCCGGCGGCCTCGCGGACGCTCTCGAGGTCGTCGCGCCCGGTCTGCGCGACGATCGCCGTCCCCGTCCGCGCGAACTCGCCCATCGCGCCGGCGACGGCCTCGTTGATCCTCCGCGCGCCGCGGCTCCCGCCCAGCGCGAACACCACGCGCCCGGCGTCGGGAAGCCCCAGCGAGCGGCGCGCCGCGTCGCGCGAGAGCCCGGCGAGGCCGGCGCGCACGGGGTTCCCGGAGATCACGACCTTGCGCGCGCGCGGCAGCCACGCCGCCGTGTCGTCGAAGCTCACGTGGACCTCCGCCGCGAGCCGCGAGAGGAGGCGCGTCGCAAGCCCGGGCCACGAGTTCTGCTCCTGCAGCACCACGGGGACGCCGAGCGTGCGCGCCGCGAGGATGGGCGGCACGCTGATGAACCCGCCGGTCCCGATCGCGGCCGCGGGGCGGCTGCCCGCAAGGACCGTGAGGGACCTGGCGTAGCCGCCGGCGACGACGAAGGGCATCGCGACGTTCCTCGCCTCCACGCCGCGCGCAAGCCCCATCGCCGGCACCGCGGCGAAGCGCCTGCCCGTCCCGGTCACGACCCGCTCCTCGATCGACCCGCGACGCCCCATGAAGAAGACCTCGGTTCCCGGCGCGAGCTGCTCCAGCGCGTCCGCGATCGCGACGCCCGGGAAGATGTGTCCTCCGGTCCCTCCGCCGGCGATCATGATCCTCACGGGCGCTCCCTTCGCGCCCCCTCCGCGTCCGACCGGCGCCGCTCGGCGCCGACGAGGACGGGCCGCCCGCCGCTGTCCAGGAGCGGCCGCTTGGACATGTTGAGGAGGATGCCGACGGCCGCCATGTTCACGATGAGCGACGACCCGCCGTAGCTCACGAACGGGAGCGGAAGCCCCGTGGTCGGGATGAGCGCGGTCACGACGGCGATGTTGATGGCGGCGTACACCGTCACCATGGCGGTGAGCCCGCCCGCGAGGAGCGTCCCGTAGAGGTCCGGCGCGCGCTTCGCCACGCGCAGCCCGCGCACCATGAGCAGGACGAACACGACGACGAGCCCCGCCGTGCCGACGAGCCCCAGCTCCTCGCCCCAGATCGAGAACGCGAAGTCCGTGTGCGAGTCCGGAATGAAGGCGCGCTGACGGCTCGCCCCCACGCCGAGCCCGACGACGCTGCCCGATCCCAGCGCCACGAGCGACTGGAAGATCTGGTACGCCGCGCCCCTGAGGTCGAGCCCCTCGAGCGAGAGGTCGAACGTCGGCTTCCACACGGCGACGCGCGAGGAGATGTAGCCGATGTGACGGACGAGGAACCCGACGCCGATCACGGATGCGCCGACGAGCGCAAGGAGATGGCGCAGGCGGACGCCCCCGAGGAAGAGCATGACGGAGATGAGGGCGACGAGCCCGAGCGCGCTTCCGTAGTCCGGCTGAACCGCGACGAGACCCACGACGGCGAGCGCGACGGCCAGCCACGGGACGACGCCCCTGAAGAAGTCGTCCAGTGAGTCCTGCCGGCGCGCGAGCACGTCCGCGAGGTACACGACGAGCGCGAGCTTGGCGAGCTCGCTCGGCTGGAACATGAGCCAGAACCCGCGCATGCCGCGGACCGGATCGGCGAACACGAGCGTGAGCGCGAGCAGCCCGATCGCGAAGAAGATGCCCTTGCGGGCGTGCTTCCGGTAGGCGCGGTAGTCCACGTGGTACGCGGCCAGCATCGCGATCACGCCGAGCGCCGCGCGGAGGACGTTCCGGCGGAGGAACACGTTCGTCCCGCCGAAGCTCCGCTCCGCGATGTGCGCGCTCGCCGTGTACACCGTGAGCATCCCGACGAGCACGAGCACGGCGGTGATCCAGATGAGCCACCTGTCGCAGCGCACGGCGCCCTTCACCCGCGCCCTCCCCCGGGCCCGCCCCCGCGTTCCGCGGCGAGGCGAAGCACCTCGGCCTTGAACTGCCGGCCCCGGTCCTCGTAGTCGGCGAACATGTCGAAGCTCGCGCACGCCGGCGAGAGCAGCACGACGTCACCGGCGGACGCGGCCGCCGCGGCGGCGCGCACGGCCTCGCGGAGCGACCCGGCGCGCTCGACGGGCGCCGAGCCGGCGAGCGCCGCCTCGAGCTTCGCCGCGGCCTCGCCGATCGTGACGACGCGCTTGACGCGCGCCGCGACGAGCGTCGAGAGCACGCCGAAGTCCGCGCCCTTGTCCCTCCCGCCCGCGATGAGGACGATCGGCCGCTCGTAGCTGCGCAGCGCGAAGCTCACGGCGTCCACGTTGGTCGCCTTCGAGTCGTTGACGTACGCGACGCCGTCGATCTCGGCGACCCGTTCCAGCCGGTGCGGAAGCGGCGCGAAGCACCGAAGCACGCGCGCCGCGTCGGCCGCGGAGACGCCCACGGCCATCGCGGCCGCCGTCGCCGCGAGCGCGTTCGCGAGGTTGTGCGGCCCGGGGATGCCGAGCTCCCGCGCCGGGAGCACGGGCTCGTCCTTCCCGGCCGCCTGCGACACGATGATCCCCTCCCTCACGAACACGCCGCCCTTCGCCTCGCGAAGCGCGCTCACGGGGACGACCCTCGACCGCAGCGTGTCAGCCGCAGCCGCCACGGCGGGGTCGTCCACGTTGAGCACGGCGGTGTCCGTCGCTTCCTGGTTCATGAAGATCCGCCGCTTCGACGCCGCGTACGCGTCCATCGACGGGTAGCGGTCGAGGTGGTCCTCCGTGACGTTGAGAAGCACGCCGACGCGCGGACGGAACGCCTCGATCGTGTCGAGCTGGAAGCTCGAGACCTCGGCGACGATGTACCCCTCCTCGGGAACGCTCATCACCTGGTCGGCGAGCGCGATGCCGATGTTGCCGCCGACGAGGACGGGCCGGCCCGTGGTCTTCACGAGCTCGCCCGTGAGCGCGGTGGTGGTCGTCTTCCCGTTCGTCCCCGTCACGGCGACCCAGCTTCCTTTCGAGAACGCGTAGGCGAGCTCGATCTCCCCGATCACCCGCACGCCCAGCGCCCTTGCCTCCGCGACGACCGGCGCGTCCTGCGGCACGCCCGGGCTCAGGACCATGAGGTCCGCGCCGCGGACGAGCCCCGTCGGGTTCTCACCGAGCACGACGCGCGCGCCGCGCCCGGCCCAGCTCCGGGCGAGCGCCCGCAGCTCCTCCGTCGCCCGGAGATCCGTCGCGACGACGGAGCTTCCACAAGCCAAGAGGAGCTCGACGGCCGCGCGGCCGCTCCTCGCCAGCCCCACCACGAGCACCGTGCGCGACCTCAGATCGAGCGGCGTCCGCATGGGCGGATGCCCCTCCCCTCGCCGATGTCCTCTGCCCGCTTCCACCGATCCACCCCGTCTTCACACCGCTCTCCCTACTGGAGTTTGAGTGTCGAGAGAGCCAGCACGACGAACAGCGCTCCGACGATCCAGAACCTCACGACCACCTTGCTCTCGTGCCACCCGCGCTTCTGGAAGTGATGATGGAGAGGCGCCATGAGGAAGACGCGCCGCCCCGTGAGCTTCACCGAGAGGATCTGGATGATGACGGAGAGCGCCACGATGACGAACAGCCCGCCGACGATGACGAGCCAGATCTCCTTCTTGATGAGGACGGCGAGCGTCCCGAGCGCGCCGCCGACGGCGAGCGCCCCGGTGTCGCCCATGAAGATCTCCGCGGGATGGGCGTTGTACCACAGGAACCCCATCCCGGCGCCCATGAGCGAGGCACAGTAGACCGCGAGCTCTCCGGTGCCGGCAATGTAGGGGACGTTCAGGTAGTCGCTGAACTTGACGTTCCCCGTGATGTAGCTCATGGCCGCGAACGCGAGCGCGCAGAACACCGCAAGGCCGATCGCCAGGCCGTCCAGCCCGTCCGTGAGGTTCACCGCGTTCGAGCTTCCCGTGATGACGAGCATCACGAACACGATGTAGGCGGGGCCGAGCGAGATGACCCAGTCCTTCAGGAACGGCACCTCGACGTCCGAGGGGCTCGCGACCGTGTTCCGGACGTAGATCAGCGTGCCGACCAGAAGACCGAGGCCGAGCTGGCCCGCGATCTTGTACCGGGCGATGAGGCCCTTGGGGCGGCGCTTGACCACCTTGAGGTAGTCGTCCGCGAACCCCACGAGACCGAGCCACGCCGTGGCGAGCATCACGATCCACACGAACTCGTTGTCGAGCCGGGCCCACAGGAGCGTCGGCACGAGCGTGGCGACGAGGATCAGAAGACCGCCCATCGTGGGCGTGTCGGCCTTCGTGACGTGCGACTCCGGCAGGAACTCGCGGACGCCCGCCGTGAGCTGGCGCCGCCGGAGCATCTTCAGGAAGAGGGGGCCGAGGAGGAAGCTTATGAGCAGGGCCGTGATCGCCGCGTACGCCGAACGGAAGGTGATGTAGCGGAACACATTGAGGGCGGAAAAGGTGCCACTGAGGGGATACAGCAGGTGATAGAACATGACGGCCCTTCTGTCGATGGGGAGCCTGGACCCCGCCGAGTCAGGAGACCTTCGTCTCCGTCGTCAGCAACTCAACCACTTCCTCCATGCGCATTCCGCGCGACCCCTTCACGAGCACGACAAGCGACCCGCCCTCGGCGCCCTCCCGAAGCGCGTCCACGAGCGCCCGCCTGTCAGTGAAGTGCCTCGCCCGGTCGGGCGACATGCCTGCGGCGATGGCCCCCGCCCTCGCCGCCTGCATCTCCCGCCCGACCGCATACAGCACACCGATGCCGAGTCCGGCCACGAGCCGCCCCGCGTCCTCGTGCGCGGCGGCGCTTCGCGGCCCGAGCTCGAGCATGTCGCCGAGGACCGCCGCGGTGGGACGGCCGGCGGCCACCGCCACCAGCGTCTCGAGCGCGGCCCTCAGGGACTCAGGATTGCAGTTGTAGGAGTCGTCGATCACCGTCCACCGCCCGACGCGCGAGACCGACATGCGCCTGGGGGTCGGCCGGAAGCGCGAGAGCGCCTCCGCGGCGCGATCGGCCGGGACGCCGAGCGCCTCGCCCACCGCGATCGCCGCGAGCGCGTTCAGCGCGTTGTGCCGGCCCGGAACGGGTACCGTCACCGTCGGGCCGCCCCGCAGGCGGAAGCGCACGCCGCGGTCCGACTCGGCCACGTCCGTGGCGCGCACGTCGGCCTTCTCGCCGAGACCGAACGTGATGACCCTGCACCGGGCTCGGCCCGCCTGCGACATCACGCGCGTGTCGTCGCCGTTGAGCACGGCCGTGCCGTCGCCCGGAAGCGCGTCGAGCATCTCGGCCTTGCCGCGGGCGATCTCCTCGACGCTCCCCGCGGTCTCGAGGTGTGCCTCGGAGACGTTCGTGATGACGCCCACCCGCGGCCCGGCGATGGCCGCGAGCCGCGCGATCTGCCCCGGCCGGTCCATGCCCATCTCGACGACGGCGGCCTCGTGGGCGCGCTCGAGCCCGAGGAGCGTGAGCGGCACGCCGATCTGGCTGTTGAGGTTGCCCTCGGTCCTGAGCGTGCGGCGCGTCGTCGCGAGCACGGCCGCGCACATGTCCTTCGTCGTCGTCTTGCCGTTCGTCCCCGTGACGCCGACGACGTCGAGCGCGAAGCGCCGCCGGTACCACGCCGCGAGGTCGCCGAGCGCCGAGACGGTGTCGCGGACGACAAGGGTCCGACCGGAGATGCTCTTTGTCGCCGCGGTCTCGGAAACGACGGCCGCGACAGCGCCGCGCGCGAACGCGTCGCCGACGAAGGCGTGGCCGTCGAACCGCTCCCCGCGGACGGCGAAGAACACCTCGCCCGCGCCGACGGCCCTCGAGTCGGTGGAGACTCCGGTCACCATGACATCGCCCGCCTCCCCTGCGGGCACGCCCAGCGCTTGCGCGACGTCGACAAGGCGAACGCTCTCCATCTACAGCCGGCCCGACCGCAGGTCCGCCACGGCGGCCAGCACCTCCTCCCGGTCGTCGAAGCGGAGCTTCTCGGTGCCGACGATCTGGTAGTCCTCGTGCCCCTTGCCGGCCACGAGGACGATGTCCCCGGCCGACGCCGCGGCGACCGCCCGCCGGATCGCGTCGCGCCTGTTCTCGATGACCTCGATCTCGGCGCGCGCGTCCTCGCCCTTCGTGCCGGCGAGGATGTCTTCGATGATCGCGCCGGGGCTCTCGGTGCGCGGGTTGTCGGACGTGACGATCGCGAGGTCGGCGGCGCCGGCCGCGATCGCGCCCATGAGCGGGCGCTTGCCGCGGTCGCGGTCGCCCCCGCATCCGAAGACGACGAGGAGGCGCCGCGGCGAGAGCTCACGCAGCGCGCCGATCACCTTCTCGAGGGCGTCGGGCGTGTGGGCGTAGTCGACGACGACCGTGAAGTCCTGCCCGCCGTCAACGAGCTGAAGCCGGCCCTCGACGCGGTCGACGGCCTCGAGGCCGGCCGCGATGGCATCGGACCCGATGTTCTGCGAGACCGCCACGCCGGTCGCCGCGAGCGCGTTCATGACGTTGAACGCCGAGATGAGCCTGAGGCGAACCTCGATCGCGCCGGCCGGGGTCACGAACAGGGCCTCGGTGCCGGCCGCCGTGCTCCTCACCGACGACGCGTGGATGTCGCCCTGGGACATCCCGAAGGTGAGCGTGCGCACGCGCGGGGACGACCGCAGCGACGCGACGATGTCCCGTCCGCACGGGTCATCGGCGTTCACGATCGCGGTGGAGCCGGGCTTCCACGCGGCTCCGGCCAGGGCCTCGAAGAGCAGCCTCTTGGCCGCCGCGTACTTCTCGAGGCTGCCGTGAAAGTCGAGATGGTCGCGCGAGAGGTTCGTGAAGGTGGCCGTGTCGATCTTCATGCCCTCGGCGCGCTTGAGCGCAAGCGCGTGCGAGGACACCTCCATGGTGACGGCCGCAACCTCCACGTCCACCATGGAGGCCATGAGCTTCGCCAGGTCGAGCGACTCCGGGCTCGTGCGGTCGCCGGGGTAGCGCCGATCGTCCACGCGGTAGCCCAGCGTCCCGATGACACCCGTGCGCGCCCCGTCGGCCCGCAGGATCGAGTCGACGAGGCACGAGGCGGTCGTCTTGCCGTTCGTTCCCGTGATGGTGTGCACCTTGAGCCGTTCGGACGGCCGGCCGTAGAACTCGTGCGCAACGAGCCCGAGGGCGGCGCGGGTGTCCGGGACGACGATCTCGGGGATCGAGGCCCCGACCTTCTTCTCGACGAGCGCCGCGACGGCGCCCCGACGCGCCGCCTCCTCCACGAACCTGTGGCCGTCCGTCACGAAGCCGGTGATCGCCACGAAGAGGCACCCCTCCCCGACGCGCCGCGAGTCGTACTCGACGGAGCGCACGATCGCCTCGGGCGCCCTCGCGCCGCCCCCGACGGACGATCTCCGCAGGAGGTCGCCGAGCGGCACGGCGGGCGCGTCTCCGTTCATCCGGTGGTTGGCGTCGGGCGGGCGCACCAGATCCTCCACGGCATCACAGCGAGCACGTGACGACGACCCTGTCGCCGGGCCGCGCGTGGCTCCCCGGGACGGGCGACTGGCGGTGAACGACTCCGCTTCCCTCGAACGCGAGCACGAGACCGGACTGGGCCGCAGTCCTGCGCGCCAGCCTGATGCTCATGCCGCGCAGGTCGGGCACCTCGAGCGCGGCCGCGGGCTCGGCGGGCGCCACGACCAGCGCCTCGCGCAGGCCCTGCGCGGCGTCGCCGGCAAGAGCATCGAGCGCCCCGCGGTTCGGGGCCGTGAGGTAGCTCGCGTAGGCGGCTGCGTGCCGGACCGGGGCGTCGGTCGTGAGTCCCCTCGCTCTGCGCTGCTCCATCTCGGGCCCGGCGTAGAGCCCGCCCACGCGCGGCCGGGCGTCGCGGCTCCTCGCGTCCGCCGCCGCGACGTCCTCGCGCGCCGGGCCGCGCACGATGCGCTCGACGACGCGCGCGAACACGGGCGCGGCCACGTCTCCGGCAAGCCCGCGTCCCTCGGGTTCATCGATCACGACGAGGCAGACGATCTCCGGCGCGTCGGCCGGCGCGAAACCGGCGAACGACGACATGGCGCCATCGCGCGAGTACCCGCGACCGTCGGGCAGCGCCTTCTGCGCGGTCCCGGTCTTCCCGGCCACCGTGAGCTCCGAGACGGCCGCCTTCTTGCCCGTTCCCCGCTCCGTGACCGCGACCATGAGCTCCCGCACCTCCGCCGCGACGGCCGGCGCGACAACCTCGCGGACGATGACCGGCTCCGACGCCTGCAGCACGCGCCCGTCCTCACCGATGACGGCGCGGACGATCCTGGGCTCCATGAGCGAGCCGCCGTTGGCGACGGCGGAGTACGCGTTGACCATCTGCAGGGCCGTGACGGCGACCTCCTGGCCGATCCCGATCGTGTGGACGGAGCGCCGGCTCCAGCGCGAGGGCTCGCGGAGCGTGCCGCGGACCTCGCCGGGCAGCGAGATGCCCGTGGGGCAACCGAAGCCGAAGTCGCGCGACCACGCGTAGAGCGACACGGGGCCTACGTCCTCGGCGATCTGCGCGAAGCAGACATTGCTGGACTTCGCGAAGGCGCCGGTGAAGTCGAGCCACCCGTAGCCGCCCTGATGGCAGTCGTGGATGCGGCACGATCCGAAGTGCTTGTCCCCGCGGTTTGCGTGGTACACGGACGACAGGTCCGCCACGCCGGTGGACAGCGCCGCGCACGCCGTGACGAGTTTGAACACGGAACCCGGCTCGAACTGGTCCGTGACCGCGCGGTTCTTCTGGTTGGCGACGGGCGAGGCCTGCGGCCTGTTCGGATCGAACCGCGGCCAGTTGGCCATGGCGAGGACGTCGCCGGTCCACGGGTCCTGGAGGACGATGGTGCCGCCCTCGGCTTTGTTCTCGCGGATGGCGCGCTCGAGCTCGACGTCGGCGATGCTCTGGAGGTCGATGTCGATCGTGAGCACGGTCGAAGCGCCCGCTCTCGGTTCGGCCTTGGTGCTGGCCGGCGTGGCCATCCGACGGCCCATGCTGTCGAGGAAGTAGAGGACCCACGTGTCCGACCCGGAGAGATCGTCGTCGAGCTGCCGCTCGATGCCGCAGATCCCCTGGCCGTCGAGGTCGGTCATCCCGACGACGTGGCACCCGACCTCGCCGAAGGGATAGACGCGCTTGTTCTCCTTGTGGAAGCCGATGCCGGGCAGCTGCATCTCCTCGAGCGCCCGCGCCTCGGCCGGCGTGACCTGGCGCTTGATCCACACGAAGGCTCTCTTCGAGGCGAGAAGCGAAGCGTAGCGCTCGGCGCTCCCGCCGAGGACGGAAGCGAGCGCCCTCGCCGTCCGCGCCGGCGACTGCACGTCCCCGGGATGAGCGCAGACGGATCTCACGGTGAGGTTGTCCGACAGGGGCACGAGGTTTCGGTCGTAGATGATCCCGCGCTCGGGCGCGAGCCGGACGCGCTCGACGTGCTGCTTCGAGGCGAACGAGGCGAGCCGCGGCGAGTGGACGACCTGGATGACGAAGAGCCTCGCGAGCACGACGACCCAGACGGCGAGCCCCAACACGATCCCCGCCCGGAGCCGTCTCTCGTGAACGACCATCGCGTCGTGCCTACCCGTTGTCGGCACCACGGACGCCCCTCCTCGCGTAGATCGTCTGCTCCGGGACCGTCCGGGCGTGCTCGGCGCCCAACCGGACGACCTCGTCCCCGGCCGGGTAGCGCAGACCCAGGTGCTGCGTGGCGTGGAGCTCGATGCGCTCGCGTCCCGCGAGCCCCGCGCACTCCATCCTGAGGAACCCGATCTCGGCCTCGAGACGTTCCTTCCTGTCCTCGAGACCCTCGATGGACGAGGCCAGCCGCGACGCGTAGATGTGTTCCCAGACGCAGATCATCCCCGTCGCGAGCGCGGCGACCCAGAGCACGACGCCCCGGGCGTGGACCGAGCTCAGCCTCACCGCGATGCGCGCGCCCCGTCTCATGGCATCTCTCCCCGCCCCAGCTTCTCCGCGGCGCGCAGCTTCGCGGAGCGAGCGCGCGGGTTCGCTGCGATCTCCGCGTCCCGGGGCGTCACGACGCGCTTCGTGAGGACTCGCAGGGTCGGCGTGCGCCCGCACACGCACGTCGGGAGGTCGCGCGGGCACACGCAGGGGCGCTCGCACGCCGCGAAGTGCCGCTTGACGATCCTGTCCTCGAGGGAGTGGTACGAGATCACCGCCACGCGCCCGCCGGGCTTCAGGATCTCCAGGGCCTGGGCGAGACCCGAGGCGAGGTTGTCGAGTTCCGCGTTGACGGCGATCCTGAGCGCCTGGAAGACGCGCGCGAGCGTCTTCACACGCTTCTGGGGCCTCGTCGCAGCCACGGCGTTCGCAAGGTCCGTGGTCGTGCGGAGTCCGCCCGCGTCGCGGGCCTCGAGGATGGCACGCGCGATCGGATGCGCTCGCTTCTCCTCGCCGAAGTCGCTGATGATCTGTGCGAGGGTGCGCTCGGTGGCGCAGCCGATCACGTCGAGCGCCGTCTCGGGAAGCGCCGGGTCGAGCCGCATGTCGAGCGGCCCGTCGGACGAGAACGAGAGGCCGCGGCGGGAGTCGTCCAGCTGAAGCGAGGAGAAGCCCAGGTCGAACAGGACCCCGTCGGCGGCTCCGCAGCCGTGGCCGGCGGCGATGGTCGCGAGATCCGAGAAGTTGCCCACGGTCAACTCCACCCTGCCGCCGAAGGGGGACAGCGCGCGTCCGGCCGCCTCGAGGGCCGACGGGTCCAGGTCGATGCCGAGGAGCCTGCCCGTGGGCGCGTTGTTCAGGATGGCCCGGGCGTGCCCACCGCCGCCGACCGTGCAGTCCACGTAGGTGCCGTCGCTGCGAGTCACGACCAGCGACACCACCTCCGCCGTCATGACCGACAGGTGCTGACCCTGCATCGGTGCTCTGTTCTGCAAGTGCGGTACGCGGTTCTATCGATCAGGACTGCCGCGAAGGGGCGGGCCGCGCCTGCCTGAGCGCGCGCGACTCCGCAAGGCCCTGAGGCCTCCTGGCTCCCCCCGCGTCAGGCCCATGCGCCTCGAGTACATCGGCCAGGCCGGCGAACAGCAGGATGTCGCGAACGTACGGCTTGAGACCCCGAAGCCGCATGTCGCCGGCGTAGGACCGGACAAGCTCGAACTGCCGGGCCAGCATCGTCGCGTCGCGATAGCTCACGTGGTCGACGCCGCCGAAGTCGAGGACGATCCTCGTTCGGCGCGCGGTCAGGTGCCCGACGAGCTCGTGACGCAAGTCGCTCAGATCGCGGCCCGCCACGCTCCCCGCGACGGAGAGGACGACGGCATCATCGGTCAGCGTGCGCTCGATCGTCACGTGCGCCGTCCCTTGGGCCGCTCGTCGGCGCCGCGCGGCTGTGCGCCGGGCTCTTCGAGAAGCGTCTCGGCGACCTCCTCGAAGGAGAGCCCGAACTCCTTCTCGTATGTCCGATACGTCTCGGGGTTCCAGAGCTCGATCCGCGTGAGCGCGCCGATGACGAGCACCTCCCCGTCGAGGTGCGCGAGCTTGCGCAGCGCCGGCGGGATCATGATGCGCCCGTGGGCGTCCACGCTCGTGTCCTCGGCGTTCGAGGACATCTGCCGAACGTAGAAGCGCGCGTGCCTGGACTCGAGGCTGAGCGACACGAGCTTCTCCTCGAGGCGCTTCCACTCGCTCTTCAGAAACACGAAGAGGCAGTCGTCGAGTCCCCGCGTCACCACGTACGCCTGCCCCGCCGCCTTGCCGTACTTGGAGGGCAGGGCGAGACGCCCTTTGTCGTCCATGGTGCGCAGGGACTGCCCGCGGAAGGTCGCCACGCGATCCTCGCCTCTTTCCCACTTCTGCCCACCTCTGCCCACGGCGGGGATGTTAGGCTCGACCTCCCGGGCTGTCAAGGGCAAAAAAGGCCGAGGGGCCCCGGCCTGAGCCGGGGCCCCTCGAGCGGGGCGCCTCTGATGTCTGGGAGGACCTACTTGATGAGCGTCATCTTCCGCACGCGCGCGACCTCTCCGACGGTCAGCCGGCAGAAGTACACGCCCGAGGCCGAGCGGAACCCGTGGTCGTCCTTGCCGTCCCAGACCCTGACGTGCCTGCCGGAATCCAGGTGCTCGTCAACCAGGGTCCGCACGACCGAGCCGTCCAGCGCGTGGATCGTCACGCGGACGGGCGCCTGCCCATCGGAATCGGGGACGTGGAACGCGATCGTGGTCACGGGGTTGAAGGGATTCGGGCAGTTCTGCGCGAGCACAGGCCCCGCCTGGAGTTCCGAGGTATCGTCGCCGTCGTCCACACCGACGGGGATGCTGAAGGAGTAGTTCTGCGTTCTCCACGCGTCGTGCAGGAAGCTCCCCCACTGCACACGGTCCCCTCCGGCGTACTGCCCGGCGCAGTCCCACACGTACACGTTGCCGTCCATCGAGCCGATAACGACCTCGACATCGCCGTCGCCGTCCAGATCCGCCACGGTCGGGCTCCCGTAGATCTCAGCGTCCGTCTGGATGGGCCACCCGGCGAGCAGCGCTCCGTTCGCATCGTAGGCGTACAGCCGGCCGCTGTCGCAGCCGATGACGATCTCCATGCCGGGATCACCGTCGATGTCCGCGACCACGGGGCTCGAGCCGCAGCTGGCGCCCATGAGCTGCGGCCAGCCCGGGAGCATGGTGCCCAGGTAGTCCCTCACGGTGATCCGCCCGTCGGACGAGACCTGGATGTACTCGAGGTTCCCGTCGCCGTTGACATCCGCGAGCACGGGAGACGGTGGGAAGTCGCCGTCGATGTACAGCGACTTCGGCCAGCCAGGCATCACCGTCCCGTTGGCTCTGAGAAGCCAGTGCTTGCCCGCGTTCGACGCCACGGCGATCTCAAGCAGGCCGTCGTTGTTCACGTCACCGACGGCGGGCGAGCAGACGGACTTCGCCTCGCAGTTGAACGGCCATCCGGGAACCGTGGTACCGTTGGCGTTCAGAGCGTAGATCTTACCGTCCGCCCCTGGCTGGATGATCTCGAGCTCCCCATCGCCGTCGATGTCCGCCACCGCGGGCGAGCCGTACGGCCACGTCGCCCCCAGCCACTTGAAGACACCGATCGTCAGCGGGTTGTTGTCGCCGTCGATGTACTCGGTACCGTTGTGTCGCCAGCAGTAGAGGAAGCCGTCGGCGCACGGGATGAGGATCTCCGCGCGGCCGTCTCGATCGAGGTCCGCGAGCGCCGGCGACGCCCAGCAGAAGCGTGTGGTCGTCACAGGCCACCCGGGCAGGACGGTGCCGTTCTCCGCGTTCCACGCGAACACCTGATACGCCGGCGACTGAGGCGTTCCGACGTTCGTCCAGGCCGCGCATACGACCTCCAGCCCGGGATCGCCGTCCACCTCACCCACGGCCACGGAGGCGCGGTATCCACCCTGCCCCTGGGCCGCGAGGATCCCGGCCGTGCGCGGATCGCCGTCGCCGTCGAGGAGTTCGCTGCCGGTGTGGTGCCACGCGTAGATCTCCTCCGACGCGATGATGATCTCGAGGTCGCCGTCGCCATCGACATCAACCGCGGCCGGGCTCGAGTACATCCCCCCGCCCGTGGCGAGCGGCCAGCCGATCTGACTTGGCGGATTGGTCGAGATCGAGAGCACCGGGCATGCCGAGCCCACGTGACCCGACGAGTCCACGGCCACGACGTAGAAGTGGTACAACCTGTTCTCGTCGAGGCCCTTGTTCGCGAAGTAGGACGTCCTTCCGGTCAGCGCCGCGGTGGCCTTCACGTACGGCCCCGCGAGCGCCGTGGCCCGATACACGTCGTACCCCTTGAGGTCGGGAGCCGCGACGGGACGCCAGGAGAGCTCGATCGTCGTACCCTTCACCTTTCCGCCGAGCGAGTCCGTCGCCGCGGGAGCCGCGAAGTCGAGCCCGGAACTCCACGTCTTCCCGTACGTGTCCGAGAGCGCGAGGACCATGCGCCGGGTCGGAGCCGAGTGCAACGTGAAGACGAACCCACCCGAACCGGACACGATGCTCCCCGCGGGGACGTCGCCCCACGAGTCCACGCTGTCTGAGACGGCGACCTCGCTCCCCGGGTACCTGAGCTTGCCCGTCAGCGACTTCGCATCGCCGTTGCCGTCGTTGAGGACGTCCACCGAGAGAGCGATCGTCTCGCCGACCTCGATGACGCCGTTGCCGTTGCCTTCAAGCTCGACCACGTCGAGATAGACCTGCATGGGGTTCGGCCGGAACACGCGGCAGACGAGCGTCTGGTTCCAGATGAGGCGCGTCCCCTCGCTGAGCTGGAGCGAGAACTCCACGTCATGCTCATTCGGGCACGTCCCGAGGATCGCCACTCGAAAAGCCTCCCCGACCGTGCTGGGCGCTCCGGCCGCGATCGTGCCGAAGTTCGCCGACCCGTCCTGAATGACGACATACGGGTCGAGCGACGTCAGGGTTCCCGTCACGGCCGTCGCCGTCGACACGCCCGTGTTCCGGACTGTCACATCCAGCTCGATCGTCTCGCTCGCTTCGGCCTTGCCGTTGCCGTTCCCGATGCTCAGCCCGAGGGCGTCATCGTCCACCGACCACGACTCCGCGTACACGTGGGGACCGGAGGCCGCCGTGACGCTCACGGTGGCCTCGTAGGGCAGGTGGTTCGCCGCCGTCACCGTGACCGTGAGCGTGCCGGTCGTGCGCGGCGTGAACGAGAGCGTGAGCTGGCCCGTCGGCCCCGTCTCGCCGCGCGCGTACACCTCCGTGCCCTTTCGCACGCACACGACGGCCCCTGCGACGGCGGACGGGTCCGTCACCGTGAAGCTCATTCCAGATGCCCCGACCTGCAAGGTCCCGGGATGGGACACGAAGAGCGGCTTCGGCCGCGCGGTCCATAGCGGAAGCGCCGGGTCACCCAGATAGACCATGGAGAGCTGCGTCCACCGGTCGGTGTTCTCGTAGCCGGACTCGCCGAAGCTCGCGTGCCGGGCCTTGGCCAGGGCGCAGGTCGCCCCGGCGGCGTTGACAGACGTGTTGTAGAGGACACCGAGCCAGTCCCAGTAGTAGTCGCGGCACGTGGCGGGGAACGCGTAGCGCGTGGGTCCGAACAGCGACGAGGCTCCGCCGTTGGGGTTGTTGACGGCCCGCTCCGCGATGCAGTCGAAGTCGATGGCCGCGCTCGTGCAGTTCAGCAGCCACCAGAAGCCGGAGCGCGACTGACCGTTTGCGAGGGCATCCACGTGGTTCATCATCACGTAGTTGTTCAGGTTCATGCGCATGACGTCCTTGTTGCCGTGCCCGACATGAACAACCACGTTGTAGCCGCGCGTGATCGAGTCGATGGCGGCCTGTGCGCCCAGGGGATACGACCCTGGGAACTGGGTGTGGTTGGCGTAGACGCGCGCGCCGCGGACGCCGCCCGGCACGCTGTCCATTCCCGCCTCGACGATGTCCGCTGCGCCATCGAGGCTGTATGCTCCCCCCTGCCAGTCGTACGGGAACAGAACCTCCGCAAGATAGAGGTTCCGGTCGGTCATCACGGACGCCGGCGTCTTCTCGTACGCCAGGGTCTTGGCGACGAAGTTGGCCGCCTTGAGGGCCGAGTTGACCGGTGCTCTCCCCACGAAGACCTCAGGGTAGAAGTCGACGTCATCGCCCTGATTGGTGTACCCGCGATAGCCCTCGCCGAAGCTGCTGTTCTGGTTGGCGTTCCAGTTGCCCTCGAGCGATGAGTAGTAGATGTCGCCGGGAACGAAGCTCGACCCGTAGTACGTCGTGAAGCAGTAGCGCGGAGGGACGATGTCGGTGTCGCCTCCGAGAAGGACGTAGGTCGTCCCCCACGTCGCGTAGGCGTCCGTGATGAACATCCGGATACGCTCCGCGGTGTCGCAGCCGCCCGGGTAGTTCTGATCGATCCACGACACGGTACGAACCGCGGAGGGAAGTCCCATCTTCGTCCGCCACTCCGCCAGCACATCGAAGTACGGTTTGAGCGTCTGGTTCGTGATGATGACATACTCGACGGCGCTCCCCTCGAGCGAGGGAGCGTAGCGCGGCTGGAAGCCGCGGGCGCCGCTGTCGTCGTCGATCCGAACGCTGCGCGGAGCGAATCGCTCGATGTCGGCTGCGTTCTCCACGAGAGCCGCGATGGCGCGCCCGTGCAGCCGCGAGGAGCTCGGCGTCGACCTCAGCCGTGTGGCCGCGTCGTACGGCGACGGCCTGAGCGAGAGCGTCACGCGCATGTCTCGCGCGAGCCGGAGCTTGCCCGTCCGCGGCTCGTACTGGAGCGGGTACACGGCGATGGCCGCCACGCGATGTCCGCACATGTAGCCGTCACCCAGGTACACGACGCGCTCCGGAGGGAACAGACCCTCCGCGCCATACACCTCGGCGTCGGGGTCCACCCACGCCACCGTCTCGCCGATGGGCGCCTCCGGCTGGATCGGCGCGACCCTGTGCGTCCCGACGAGCTCGCCTTCCCCGAACACCGCCCCCACGCTCTCCACCGTAGCATCGGCGGGGATCACGAAGTGCATGACCCTGACAGGAAGGGCCGGCTGGCCCTCGGCGCCGATCGTCGTGCATCCGTCGATCGTCGGCCGAACGTAGGCGCGCAGCGACTCGAACCGCACGTCGGCCCCGCTGAAGTCGACATCAGCTTCGAGCGTCGCCGGATTCGCTGCGCCCATCGGCAGCGCACCCACGGCAAGCAGCAAGAGAGAGATGAGATGTCCCCGCATGGCGACCTCGCCTTCTCGTGAACTCATGCCAGATACACGAAAGCAGAAGCCCGCGCCCCGGTCCGTTGACCGACACCGCCGTCATCGCGCACCAACAGCAGCCCGAGGTGGATGCCCAGAGGTACGCAACACGTTAGCAGTATCGGTCGGCGCCAGCTCCTGCTCTATTTTGGCAGCCCACGCACGCATGCCGCGTGCGAACTCACCACTCTACTATAGCACATGCCCGCGACGCTGTCAAGGACTCGTCCGGCGCAACGCTGTCGTCCAACGCTCGGTGAACGGCCGCCGGGCGACCTCCCCTGGTCGCCCGGCGGTGTCAGCTCCGGCTGGAGTCTGGTGGAGCCAGCGGGGATCGAACCCGCGACCTCTTGACTGCCAGTCAAGCGCTCATCCCAACTGAGCTATGGCCCCTGATGTCGGCGTATG
>VGIX01000017.1 GCA_016867725.1 Candidatus Effluviviaceae Genus I sp. | reverse complement strand
GCTTCCCCGGAGGAAGGATACCCCGCCGAGCCGGCCGGTGCAAGCGACACCCCTGCTCCCATTGCGAGTGAGGTGTAGCCTCGATGGTAACCACAAACGCAGGGCAATGTGATGTTAGGGAACCTGATCCCGGAGCCTGGACTTCCTGGGTCTGTCTGGGGCACCCGCGCTCGAGCGCGGGTGCCCCGCTGTTGGGGGCTGGGTTTCGTCCTTGCCTGGGCAGGCCGCTTCGTGCGACCATCCGAGGACGCTTGCGAAGCCCTAACCCCCACCAGCCCGCGCAGGCGGGTCTCCCACGGGATGAGCGACACGACGGACGCGAAGCGCTGGGACGAGAAGGTCGCGACCACGGTCTCACAGGTCGCAAGCCCGCCTGTGCTCCTGGCCGCGGCCATGGCGATACAGGCGGCGGTGACGGGCGACGCGGTCGCCTGGTTCTGGGCGGCGGTGTACGTGTGCTGCGCCGTTCCGGTTCCCGTCGCCTATCTGCTGCGACAGATCCGCCACGAGACAGTCGCGGACCTCGAGATCGGTCGACGGGAGGAGCGGCTCCGCCCTCAGCTCGTCACGGCCGCGTTCCTCGGGTTGGGCTGGATCGCGCTGCTTGCAGGCTCGGCGCCCGCGCCGATGTCGAACCTGGCCGGCATCCTCTGGATCCAGGCGACCGTGATTCTCGTCGTGACCATCCTCTGGAAGATCAGCGTGCACTGCGCCACGGCCGCGGTCGCCGGCATGCTGACCTGGCGCCTCTTCGGAGCGGTGGTCCCTGCGGGACTGGCCGTCGCGATGATTGCGTGGTCACGCTGGCGACTTGGCCGGCACACCGTCGCCCAGACGCTCGGCGGCATCCTGCTGGGCATCGCCGTGTTCGTGTTCGCCTTCCGATCCGCTCCCACGTTCTAGCCGGTTGTCAATGCGACCTCCATCTGGCCAGCGCAGTGTGAACTGTGTTGGCAGTGTCGCGCGCTGCGCGCCGAGGCGTGCGCGCGGTACTGCGCATGATGCGGGCGGTTCCGGGTGCGCGCATTCCTGAGCCGCCCGATGGCATACGCTATGCAACCGCGGGAACAGACCACCCTCTTCTGACCTTCCGAGCGAAGCGTGCTAGGGGGTGACAGCATGAGACGGAGTGCCATGCTTCTTCCGGCCGTTCTGGCGCTGCTCGCGGTCCCGCCGCGTGCAGGGGGGGAGCGCTCCGTTAGCTGCGTCCTGTCACCCGGCGTGCGCGCGAGCCTCAAGCACAGGATCGCCGTGGAGCAGGAGACCTGGCCGTCGGCCCTTGCCGAGACGCGGGCCGGCCGGGAGCTTCTGCGCCTCGAGGCGGCCGGCGGCTTCCGCCTGCACGTTCGGGTCCGCGAGACGCCCGGTGACTACGCCGTGTGCGTCATCTATGTGGACGCGGGCGGCAGGGTCGTGCTCGACGGCAGGTCCCGGTTCGTCCTCGCCTACGGGAAGCGGCGCGTGGAGAGCACGGAGATCCTGTTCACGGACAGCATCCAGGAGCGACGCGTCTTCAGCACGGCGGACGGACCCATCGTGCTGACCGATCGCTCGACCGGATACGCGAAGGCCGCAAGCGGCGGCTACCTCGCGATCGTGCGGTTCCCCGACGGGTCCCTGCCGAAAGGCAGGGACTGGCTCCCCGACATGTTCGTGCTGAGAGGAGGTGATGGCAGTGACTACGCTCAGAGCTAGGATCGCGCTGGTCCTTCTCGTGCTGGCGGCGTCCCCGATCGTGGCGTTCGCCGCCGAGCAGGCCGAGCAGGAGTCCCTCTGGGACTGGATCGTGCGCTTCCTCGTGTGGGCCGCCGGCGGGTGGCACGGCTACTAGACCGGCGGTCAGCGGCGCCTGAGGACGGTACCTCCGCCGCCGCCTCAGAGATCCTCGCAAGCAGGTCAACCCTGCCGTGTCCGACAGGGCACACAACGAGCGCGAGGCCACACCGTGTGACCTCGTGCTCGCGTTCTCCCACAGATGTCCAGCCTCGAACCTCGGCCAAGTCCCTCACGCTGTGCCCGCGGTCCCATAGTCCCCCGCGCCCAGGATGCTCTCGAGGTCCTGCGCCACCGTCGTGATCGGCTTGATGTCGAACTTCTCGACGAGGATCGCGAGCGCGTTCGGCGACAGGCACGCCGGAAGCGTCGGGCCCAGGCGGATGCCCTTGATCCCGAGATGCAGCAGCGTGAGCAGCACGGCCACCGCCTTCTGCTCGTACCAGGACACGATGAGCGAGAGCGGGAGGTCGTTCACGCCCACACCGAACGCTCCGGCCAGCGCCTGAGCGATCTTGACCGCCGAGTACGCGTCGTTGCACTGCCCGACGTCGAGCAGCCGCGGGATCCCGCCGATATCACCGAAGTCCAGCTTGTTGAAGCGGTACTTCCCACAGGCGAGCGTGAGGATGACGCAGTCCTTCGGCACCGATTCGGCGAACTGCGTGAAGTAGTCTCGTCCGGGCTTGGCGCCGTCGCACCCGCCGATGAGGAAGAAGTGGCGGATCTTGCCCGTCTTCACGGCGTCGATCACCGCACCCGCCACGCCCAGGACAGCGTGGTGGCCGAACCCCACCGTGATGCTCTTCCCCGGCTCGTCCGCGGCGAAGCCGGGCGCCGCGAGCGCCGCCTCGATGACGGGGGAGAAGTCCTCGCGCGTCACGTGCCGCACGCCCGGGAACGCGACGAGACCCGTCGTGAAGATGCGACCCTTGTAGCTCTCCGTGGGGCGTTGGATGCAGTTGGTGGTCATGAGGACCGCGCCCGGGAAGGCGTCGAACTCGCGCACCTGGTCCTGCCAGGCGCTCCCGTAGTTCCCAACGAGGTGCCGGTGCTTCTTGAGGCCCGGGTAGCCGTGCGCGGGGAGCATCTCGCCGTGCGTGTACACGTTGATGCCCTTGCCCGCGGTCTGCTCGAGGAGCGCCTCGAGGTCCTTGAGGTCATGGCCCGACACCACGATGGCCTTGCCCTTGACGGGCGTCACGCGCACCTTCGTCGGCGTCGGATGTCCGTACGCGCCGGTGTTGGCCTCGTCCAGAAGCTCCATCGCGCGGAGGTTGAGCTCGCCGACCTTGAGCGTCCAGGCGAGCAGCGTCTCCGCCGGCACGTCGTCGCGGGTGAGAAGATCCAGGGCCTCGTGGAAGGCGCCGTAGACGGCCGGATCGTCCTGGCCGAGGATGTGCGCGTGGTCCGCGTAGGCCGCCGCGCCCTTGAGCCCGTACGTGATGACCTCGCGCAGGCTCGCGGCGTCCGCGCCGTACTTCGAGGGCCAGTCCTCGATGGTCGCGTCCCGTCCCTGGGCCAGCAGGCCCTCGAGATCGGCCGCCGGGGCCCAGGTTGCCGGTCCCGCCGGCGCCTCGGGGGTCTTCCCGGCCTTGCGGCACGCCGCCTCGTACAGGCCGCGAACCCTGTCGCGGACCGCCGCCGCCCTTCGGATGAGCGCCGCGAGCCGGTCGGGGTCGAAGTTCACGTTCGTGGTCGCCGTGAAGAGCGCCTCGACGACGAAGACGTCCGCCTCGGCGTCCACCGCTCCGAACGCCCGCGCCCGGTGCGCGTACTGCGAGACGCCCTTCGCTGCGTGCAGCAGCAGATCCTGCAGGGTCGCCGTCGCCGCGTCCTTCCCGCACACGCCCTGGACCGTGCACGCGATGCCCTTGGCCGTCTGTTCGCACTGGTGGCAGTACATCGTCACCTCCCTGTCCTTGTGTGTCCTGAGCCTCTCCTCGTGTCTGATCTGCCTGATCGATCTCGTCGGCGTGCGGGCCGCCGCGTTCGCCCCGGCGCGAGCGACGTTCCCAGGCCGGCGAGCGTGACGCTCGCAAGGCCGTCCGCGACATCCGCAGTCACCCTGGACAGGAGCGCGCTGAGCGGGCAGGCCGCGCCGCTGCAGATGGGCAGACCCAGCATGCACCCGGAGCGGGGGAGCGACCCTTCGATCGCCTCGTACACCTGAAGGAGCGACACCGACGCGGGGTCATCCGCGAGCACGAATCCCCCGCCGGGCCCCCGACGCCCCGTCACGATGCCAGCGCGCGCCAGACGCTGAAGCACCTTCGACAGGTGAGCCTCGGACGCGCCGATGGCGCGCGCCATCTCGTGGGTCGTCAGCGCCGCGCCGCCCGCGCCCGCGAGGAGGCCGCAGGCATGGACCGCGATCGTGACCGCTTCCGATGGTCTGGCGAGGCCGCTCATGGTCCCGGGCTCCCTTGGCGTTGTCCGCGGCTATTCTGGTACTCGTGTACCAGAATATACGACGAGCGGGTCCGCTGTCAAGACGCATTCTGCCTGCGCGTCGGAGTCAGCGTGAGGGATCGGTGCCGGCCGGGATCACACGCGCGAGACCGCGGAGGGACTCGAGCGCCTGCCGCAGACGGGCTTCCTCGTCCCGCGGGACGCTCACGCGGAGGAGGACCCCGGCGCCGTAGGTCTGCTCGACGACGGAAGCGCCGACATCATCGAGAAGGCGTTCCAGTTCGCGGAGGCCGGCGTAGGCGGCTTCAAGGCGGAGTTCGACGCGTTCGACGTGCTCGACGGTGGGGAGGGACGCGAGCGCGTCCATCACGCTGGCCGCGTATGCCCGGGCGAGGCCGCCGGTGCCGAGCTTCAAGCCGCCGAAGTAGCGGGTCACGACGGCGGCGACGTCCCCGACGCCGCTGCCGAGAAGGGCGTTGAGCATCGGGCGCCCCGCGGTGCCGCGGGGCTCGCCGGCATCGCTCATTCCGATCCTGGCCGTGTCGCCCGGGGGGCCCGCGACGTACGCCCAGCAGTTGTGCGAGGCGTCGGGGAACTCCGCGGCCACGCCGGACACGAAGAGCCTCGCCGCCTCGGGGGAGGCGGCGTGCCCGACGGTCGCAATGAACCGGCTCCGCTCCACGACGCGCTCGGCGCGGTGGATCCCGGCGGGGACGGGGTATCTCCTGCTGCTGGTCACGGCGACATCCTACCACGGCGATGGCCGGATCGGCCGCGCGAGGGGAGGGGTGCGCCACAGGCTCGCTTCTTGACAGTCTGGCAATCATGTGATAATCTCATTGTATGGCGATCCGCCCGCTCAGCGCCCCATCCTTGGTCATCCACGCGGCCCTGCTCGTCCTGCTCGCGGCCGTGCCGGCCGGCCCGGCGCTGGCCGCATCGACCGCCAACGTGCCTGAGAGCAAGCCGCTCCTCGCAGGACTGCCGGAGGGCGCGGGGACCCGCGGCCCGGGGGAGGACATCGCGTCGGCGATCCCGATCGCGTCGCTGCCCTTCATGGCGGTCGGGACGACGGCCGGACGGGCCAACGACTACGACGCGGCCTGTCCATACGCGGGCTCGACGGCCCCGGACGTCGTCTATGCCTTCACCCCGGAGACCGACGTCAACGTCACGGTGAGCCTGTGCGAGTCCTCGTACGACACGAAGGTCTACGTCTTCCGCGACGGCCCCGGCTCCGTCGTGGTCTGCAACGACGACGCCGAGTGCGGCGGCAGCGGCTGGCAGTCCATGCTCGACCACGTGGACCTGGCCGCCGGGCACACGTACTACATCGTCGTGGATGGCTACGGGACGAGCTCCGGGGAGTATCGGATCGCCGTGCTCGAGAACGGCCCCTGCGTGCTCGAGTCGCCCGCCCGGCTCATCGTGGAGACGGAGCCGCCGTGCCGCGACGGGTGGGACGACTCGTGGAACGGCGGGTGCAACTCGACCCCTCGCGTGTTCCAGAGCATCCCGCCCAGCGACGCCACGATCACGCTCAGGGGCGCGAGCGGAACCTACACCACCGACGGCGTCGGCTACCGCGACACCGACTGGTTCCGGCTCGACGTCGAGCAGCAGAGCACCATCACTGTCTGCGGCAGGGCCGAGTTCCCGCTGCTCATGTGGGTGCTGCGACGCGGGCCCGGCGAGGGGTGCAGCGATCTCGAGCACCTCGCCCGCGCGGCCGGGACCGTCTGCGGTGACGCCTGCGCGACGGTGACGGTGGAGCCCGGCGAGCACTGGCTCTGGGTGGGGCCGTCCGTGTACTCGGGGGTTCCCTGCGGAAAGGGCTACGTGGTCACCATCGACGGCTACACGGCGCCCTCCACCGAGCGGCTCGCGAGCTGGAGCACGATCAAGGCCATCTACCGCTAGATCCCCCCCGGCGCGCCCACCGGCCACAGTCGAGACCGCCTGATCCGCCGCGCCGGCGGGACAAGAAGCGCGTACGCGGCGCCCGCGAGCACGATGATGGTCGCTCCCGAAGGAAGGTCCAGCGCGTAGCTCGCCGCGAGGCCGCCCGACGTGAGGACGAGGCAGACAGCGCCCGCAGCGACCATCATGGACAGGAGGCTTCGCGTGTAGCGCCCCGCGATCGCCGGCGGGATCGTGAGGAGGGCGATGCTCATCACGATGCCCACGACGGTGACGAGGAGCACCACCGAGAGCGCGGTGAGGATGACGAGCAGCATGTGGTGGAACGCGACGTTCACGCCGCGCGCGACGGCGAACTCCTCGTCGAAGGACGTGGCGAACAGGCCGCTCCGGAACCGGACGGCGGCCGCGAGGACGATGACATCCAGCGCGGCGATGAGCCAGATGTGCCCGCGGGTCACCATGAGGACGTTGCCGAAGAGGTAGCTCACGAGGTTCTGCCCGTACCCCGGCGTCCTTGACAGGAACAGCACGCCGGCCGCCATGCCGACCGCCCACACGACCCCGATGACCGTGTCGGGCCTCTCGCGGCCCCGGGCTCCCGCGATGCCGATGACGACGCCCGAGAGAACGGCGGCGACCGCCGCGCCGTGGAGAGGATGGAGCGCCTGCCACCCGTGCGCTGCCTCAAGATACGCGGCCGCGCCGATCCCCCCGAGCACCGAGTGCGCGACGCCTCCGGCGATCGCCGTCATCCTCCGGACGACCACGTAGCTGCCGACCACGGCCGCCGCGACGCTTGCGAGCGCGCAGGCAACGAGCGCGTGCCGCAGGAAGGCGTGGGTGCCGACCGCCTCGAGGAACCCCATCATCGCTCGCCTCCGTGTCCGCGGGCGTCCCGGTCGTGGCGCACCGCGAGGACCTCGCGCCCGTACGTCGTGCGGATGGCCTCGCCGGTGAGCTCACACGTGGGGTGGACGGTGACGGTTTCCTTGACGCAGACGACCGTGTCGGCGATGGGGGACACGAACCCGAGATCGTGCGAGACCAGGACGATCGTGAGCGTCCCGGAGAGCGACGCGAGGAGATCGTACAGGTCGTTCTCCATCGCGACGTCGAGGTTCGCCGTCGGCTCGTCGAGGAGCAGGAGCTCAGGGTCGGCGACCAGGGCACGCGCGATGAGCGCGCGCTGTCGCTGGCCGCCGGACAGCGCCGAGAACGGCGTCCGGCGCAGCTCACCCAGTCCGACGCGCTCCGCCGCGGCCGTCGCGGCCTCCCGGTCGCTCCGCGTGTAGGCCGCCGCGGCCGGGCCGATCCGTCCCGCCAGGACGACGTCCCCCACCGGTGCGGGGAACAGCGGGTCGATCTGGGCGCGCTGGGGCATGTAGCCGATGCGGCTGCGCGCGGCCTGCGGCGTCGTCCCGAGAACCTCGACCGTGCCGCGCGAGGGCTTCAGGAGCCCGAGCGCGAGCTTGAGGAGCGTCGTCTTGCCGCCGCCGTTGGGACCGATGACGGCTGCGAACCCGCCGCGCGGGATCGTGAGCGTGACGTCGCTCACGGCGGGCCGCTGACCGTAGGCGTAGGAGACGCTCTCGAAGCGGACGGCGGGGTCAACGGCGGGCGCCATGCCGGTCAGCCTCCCGCGGACAGCGCGGCCGCGACCGCGCCGGCCGCCTTCCTCATGCTCGCGATGTAGTCCCTGGCGAGCGGATCGAACGGCACGACCGCGCCGCCGATCTCTCGCGCGATCGCCTGCGCGCTCAGCGTCGAGAACTGCGGCTGGACGAAGATGACCCGGATCCCGTCTCGCCTCGCGCTCTCGATGATGCCCGCCACGCGCCTCGGCCCCGGTTCCCTGCCGCCGGTCTCGATGGCCACCTGCCGGAGGCCGTACGCGTCGGCGAAATAGCCGAACGCGTCGTGGAACACGTAGAGGCTCCGACCGCGGAGAGGCGCGAGCGCCGCGGCGATCTCGGCATGGAGCGTGTCGAGGTCGGAGAGGAGCGCCTCGAGACGCCGACGGTACTCGTCGGCGCCGGCCGGGTCGGCCTCGACGAGGGCGTCACACACGGTGCCGGCGATGGTCTTCATGAGGCGCGGGCTCATCCAGATGTGGGGGTCCGCCTCGCCGTGGTCGTGCCCGGCATCCGCGCCGTCATCGTGCGCCCCGGGCCGATGGGCGCCGTCGTCCGCCCGTCGTCGCGGCACGCCCCGGCCGACATCGACAACGGCCAGCTGCGGAGCGACCTCGGCGATGCGCCCGAGGAGCCGCTCCTCGAAGGGCAGGCCGGTCCGGAAGTAGAGGCGACCTCCCGACAGCGCCGCCATCTGCGCCGGCGTGGGCTCGTACGTGTGCGGGTCCTGGCCTGCGCTCACGGCCACGCGAACCTCGACCCGGGGCCCGCCGACGCGCTCGACGACGAAGGCGATGGGGTCGATGCCTGCGACCGTGCTCAGCGCGGGCCGCTCGGGCGTCGCCGCGGTCGAGGAAGCGGCCGCAGCCGGCGCGGGCGCGCCCGCCGCAAGCTGGAGCGCCACGACGGCCGCCGCCGTCGCGAGGCGCCACCTCCCGCGCCACCGCGCTGCCCGGGCCCTCACGGCTTCCTCGCGCAGTAGATGCGTGGCTCGTGGCAGTGGCCGCACGTCCTGATGGGGTGGTCCTCCGCGAACTCGTTCCAGTGACGCTTCTGGTCCGGCGTGAGCGTCCCCGTGCCGCTGCACAGAGGACACGCGCTCTCGAGCGCCGCGAGGATCGCGCCGCGGATGAACTCGGAGCGATTGGCGATCCCCTCGATCGCATCGAGGAGCGCCGTGTCCGCCTTGAACGATATGGTCTCCGTCTTCTTCCTGGGCATGCGGCCCTCCCGGTCACCGTCCGCCGACTGGCAACGACCGGGAGTATCACATCGTACTACCCGGCCGTCAAGCGCCGGCACTCGCGCGCTTGACTCCGAAGCGTTGTCGGTTATGCTGCTAACGCGAATCGTTCGCATTTCCCCCTTCGAGGGATGACGGCGTGGCGGAACAGGGCAACGGCTTTCGCATGACCCGGGCGAGAGCGGCGATCCTCGAGGAACTCGAGCGGTCTCACAGCCATCCCACCGCGGACGAGCTGCATCTGTCCGTGAGGAAACGGCTCGACGGCGTGAGCCTTGCCACCGTGTACCGCGGGCTCGACGCGCTGGCCCGCGAGGGTCGGGTGCGCGTGATCGAGACGCAGGGTGGGGCGAGGCGCTTCGACCGCGCGGAGGGGGAGCACTACCACGCCGTCTGTGACCGATGCGGTCGTGTGAGCGACGTAGGGCTCTGTCTGCGGACGCCGCTGGAGTCCGCGGTGGTCGGCGGTGACGGCTTCCGGCTGACGGGGCACAGACTCTGTTTCACCGGGCTCTGCCCGGCGTGCGTTGAGAAGCAGCGGAAGGCGCGGAAGAACGGCAACGGAAGGAGGGCGAAGTGAGCGTCAAGGGAACGAAGACCGAGAAGAACATCCTGACCGCGTTCAGCGGCGAGTCGCAGGCGAGGAACCGCTACACGTACTTCGCGAGCAAGGCGCGCAAGGAGGGCTACGTCCAGATCGCGGACGTCTTCGAAGAGACCGCGAACCAGGAGCGCGAGCACGCCAAGCGCCTCTTCAAGCTCCTCGAGGGCGGCGAGGTCGAGATCACCGGGAAGTTCCCGGCGGGCGTCGTCGGCACGACGGCCGAGAACCTCGCGGAGGCCGCCGGCGGCGAGAACCACGAGTGGACGACCATGTACCCCGAGTTCGCGAAGATCGCCCGCGAAGAGGGCCTGAACTCCATCGCGTGCATCTTCGAGGCGATCGCGGTGGCTGAGAAGCAGCACGAGAAGCGGTACCAGGGGCTCCTGGGGAACATCAAGGCCGACCGCGTGTTCAAGAGGGGTGAGAAGGTCGTGTGGCGCTGCCGCAACTGCGGCTACATCCTGAGCTGCGCCTCGGCGCCCGAGAAGTGCCCGGCGTGCGATCATCCGCAGGCGCACTTCGAGCTTCTGTGCGAGAACTGGTAGCGGGCGGAGGCGTGTTGAACGACGAGACGCGGCCGGGTAGAATCACCCGGCCGCGCCCGCGGAGGACGACATGACGGCGAAGCTGCAGATCTACAAGTGCGAGGCGTGCGGGAACATCGTCGAGGTCCTGCACGAGGGGGCGGGCGAGCTCGTGTGCTGCGGCAGGCCCATGGCGCTCGTGACCGAGAACACCGTGGACGCGTCGAAGGAGAAGCACGTCCCGGTGGTGGAGCCGACGGCGACAGGCGTCAAGGTCAAGGTGGGAGGCGTTCCGCACCCGATGGAGGAGAAGCACTACATCGAGTGGATCGAGGTGATCTCGGATGGCAAGGCCTACCGCGAGTTCCTGCAGCCGGGCGGGGCGCCCGAGGCCGTGTTCCGCGTCACCGGGCCCATCGCGGCCGTCCGCGAGTACTGCAACGTCCACGGCCTGTGGAAGGCGTGAGCCGACCGCGCGCGGCACAGCGAGACCGGGAGGCACCGTGACGGTAGAGCAGGCGATCAGGACCGCGATCGAGTACGAGAACAAGGTCCGAGACCACTACGCGAAGGCGGTGAGAGGAGCCGAGCACGCGTCCGCGAGGCGCGTCTTCCAGCTCATGGCGGATGAGGAGCAGCACCACGTCGACTACCTCGAGCACAAGCTCGCGGAGTGGGCCCGGAACGGCCGGGTCACGGCGTCCGGGCTCGGGACGGCGCTGCCGTCGCCCGGCGCGATCCAGGCCGGCATCGCTAAGCTCGAGACGGCGGGGCCGGAGCGCGCCAGCGGAGCCGAGATCGACTTCCTGGAGCAGGCCCTGGTCGTGGAGACCGAGACCAGCGGCTTCTACCGGAGGATGGTGTCGGAACTCCCCGCCGAGGCGAAGGCGCTGTTCTCGAGGTTCCTGGAGATCGAGGACGGGCACCTCGCGGTGGTCCAGGCGCAGATCGACCAGCTCAGCGGCACCGGGTACTGGTTCGACGTGCGTGAGTTCGACCTCGAGGGGTAGCGGGAAGCGCCAGGGCCCGCGACGGCCGTCAGAGAGGTTGACGGGTCCGAGGACGCGCGCCGGCGGCGCGCCGGAAGGGGAGACGAACCGATGCTGAGCAAGAAGATGCAGGGCGCTCTCAACAAGCAGATCAACGCCGAGACCTACTCCGCCTACCTCTACCTCTCCATGGCGGCCCACGCGAAGTCGCTCGGCCTCGACGGCTTCGAGAACTGGTTCCGCGCGCAGGTGCAGGAGGAGCTCGTCCACGCGATGAAGTTCTTCGACTACGTCAACGAGCGCGGCGGGCGGGTGACCCTGACGGCGATCGACGCGCCGCCGGCCGCCTGGAAGTCGCCGCTCGCGGTCTTCGAGGCGACGCTCAAGCACGAGCAGCACGTGACGAGCCTCATCAACAAGCTCGTGGACCTCGCGGTCGCGGAGTCGGACCACGCGACGGCGAACATGCTGCAGTGGTTCGTCGCCGAGCAGGTGGAGGAGGAGGCGACGGCCGACGGCATCCGGCAGAAGCTCGCGCTCGTGGGCGACCGCGGGAACGCGCTCTACATGATCGACCGCGAACTGGCGACGCGGGTGTTCACGCCGCCCGCCGCGGCGCAGGAGTGACCTCATGGCCGAGCCGTTCCGGGCCGTCAGGATCAGCGAGCGGGTCTTCTGGGTCGGCGCCATCGACTGGAGCATCCGGGACTTCCACGGCTACGCGACGAACCGCGGGACGACCTACAACGCGTACCTCGTGATGGCCGACGAGATCGCGCTCGTTGACACGGTGAAGGCGCCGTTCCGCGACGAGTTCATGTCGCGGATCCGGTCGGTCGTGGACCCGCGCGACATCAAGGTCATCGTCTCGAACCACTCCGAGATGGACCACTCGGGGCTCCTGCCGCAGACCGTGAAGGCCGTCGAGCCCCGCGAGGTCCTCGCGTCGCCGATGGGCGTCAAGGCGCTCGCGGAGCACTTCCACGGCCTCGCGGGCGTGACGGCCGTGAAGGACGGCGAGCGGCGGAGCCTCGGGAACGCGACCCTCACGTTCTACGAGACCCGGATGCTCCACTGGCCCGACAGCATGATCTCCTACCTCGACGGCGACGAGGTCCTCTTCTCGCAGGACGCGTTCGGCATGCACCTCGCGTCGAGCGAGCGGTTCGACGACGAGCTGGACCCGGCGCTCCTGAACGAGGAGGCCGCGAAGTACTACGCGAACATCCTCATGCCGTACTCCGGGCTCGTGACGAAGGCGCTCGATCGGCTCGGGTCGCTGAAGTTGCCCGCGAAGCTCGTGGCGCCGGACCACGGCCCGGTGTGGAGGAGGGGCTTCGCCGGGATCCTCGCGTCCTACGCGCGCTGGGCCGAGCAGCGGCCGACGCGGAAGGCCGTCGTGGTCTACGACACCATGTGGGGGAGCACGGCCGCGATGGCGCGGGCGATCGGCGACGGGCTCGCCGCCGGCGGGGCAAGTGCGAATCTCCTGCCTCTCTCGGCCGCCGACCGCAGCGAGGCGGCCACCGAGGTCCTCGAGGCGGGCGCGCTCCTCGTGGGCTCGTCCACCCTCAACGGGCAGATGCTCCCGACCGTCGCGGACATCCTGACCTATCTCAAGGGCCTCAAGCCGGCCAATCTCGTCGGCCAGGCGTTCGGGTCCTACGGCTGGAGCGGCGAGGCGGTCCAGCACGTCCAGGACGCGCTTGTCCAGATGAAGGTGGACATGGTGGGCGAGGCTCAGCGATGCAGGTATGTCCCAACAGGAGAGCATCTCGCCTCCTGCAGGGCGCTCGGGGAGCTGGTGGCCGCACGGCTTCCGTGAGTGCCCAAGTTCCTGCGGGGGGGACATGGGCGGGACTATCCCGCCAGCGCGGCTCCTCCCGGCTGCAGCCTCGTCCGACACAGAAGCGCAGCCATCGTCGCGCCGGCGAACACCGCAATGACGGGCTCGACGGGCGAGCGCGCCCTGAGCGAGCCGTGGAACGCGAGCGCGACGAGCGTGTTCGACGCCACGACCGCGTAGAGGAGCGCAAGGGTCCGCCACTTCCGCGCCGTCACGGCCATCCCCAGCAGGAAGAGCGGCATCGCGACGAGCGAGTAGAGCCAGCCGACATCCGCCCCCAGGAGCATCTCGCCGAGCGGGCGTGACCCGTCCACGCTGATCGCTCCGTCGGTGTCCTTCACCCTGAGGCCGCTCCGCAGCCTCCAGAACCGCTGGAACTTCCATCCCATGAGGCGGAGCATGTGGTCCGGGTGCTCGCGCGCGAACTCCCGGCCCATCTCCCACGCCTTCCTGTCGAGCTCGAGCTCGCCGAGCGGCGCGAGCTCATCCCATCGCGGCACCGCCGTCCTCGGCAGCACGACCGACCCGCGGAACGCCGGCTCCTCGACGATCCGCATGTTGTTGCTCTCGTAGAACGTGATGCCGCCGTGGGTGGAGAACGCGACCCACTCCCCGAGGACGGCGCGGTTGCGCGCGGCCCACGGGAGGATCGCCGCGACCGCGACAGCGAGGAAGATCGCGGCGCCGGCGAGCCTCCGGCGCACGGTCGCCCTCCCGAACGCGAGGACGACGAACGGGATGAGGAGCACGAAGGGCGCGCTGTCCGGCCTCGTGAGACACGAGGCTCCACCGAGCAGCCCGCCGAGCGCGAGCCGCCCCGGCGCGAGTCGTTCCGAGACGGCCTCCTTCGCAAGGAGGATGAGCATGAGGAGCAGGAGGACGATCGCGAGGTTCTCGGTCATGATGAGCGCGCTCAGGTAGATGAGGGACGGGTTCACGGCCGTGAGCGCGGCGGCGACGACGCCGGCGGTGGGCGAGAAGAGGCGTGCGGCGACGATGTACACGAGGAGCACGATGCCGGCGCCGAGGAGGATCTGCAGCACGCGGCCGGCTGCGTGGCTCGGGCCGGTCACCCGGTACACCGCGCTCAGGACGACCGGATAGAGCGGCGGGCGCGCGGCGGTCGGTTCGCCCTCGGGGCTTATGAACCCCCTGCCCGCCGCGAGGTCGGCGGCGTGCCTGTGGTAGTCGGGTTCGTCGCCCCAGCCCACCGAGTGGAAACCCACCACGGCGACGCAGAACGCGATCCGCGCTGCGAGGGCCGCGACGAGGATGACCGGGAGCAGGATCTTCGGATGGAGACGCATGCCGATCCCCTCTGTGCCCGCGCTCACCTCTCTCCGGCCGGTGGGTTCTGCCGCAGCCCGGCCTCGGTTCGCGCGAGTCCTGCCGTCGCTCTCCGATCGCTGGGACGCAGTCGCAGGGCTGCGGCGTAGCGGTCCCGCGCGGCACTCAGGTCGTCCGTCATCTCGAGGACCACGCCTGCGTTGTACTGCGCCTCGAAACTCTCCGGTAGGCTACGCGACGCACGGACGATGTAGGGCAGTGCCTCGTCGATCCTGCCGAGCGTCCCGAGCGCGGCCCCGAGATCCGTCATGACAGATGCGTAGTCCGGCTTCTCCTCCAGCGCCTTCCTGTACTCCGTGATGGCTCCGTCGAGCTTCCCGAGGCGGTACATCACGATGCCGTTCTGGTAGTGCCACTTGGCGATGTTGGGCTCGTACCGGGCGAAGTTGGTGTTCGAGACGACGAGTGAGGCAGCGAGCGCAAGGCACCACGGCGCGAGCCGCCACGCGTCGCGGGCGCGCGCCAGGGCTAGGAGATGATCCACGCCGAGGCCGGCGAACAGGAACACGAAGGGGAGGATGGGCTGACGATACCTGTTGATGTTGGCGAACGGGGCGTACGACGCATACCACGCGGCGATGAGCGCGAGGACGAACACGCCGACCTCGAACGATGCGTCGCGGTGGCGGCCGAGAGACGCCACTCCAGACCGTGCCGCAACGGTCCGCCGCCGGCCCCGCCACCAGAACATCGCCACGCCGACGATCGCGAATCCCAGCGGTGGACCGAATCCCACGGGGATTCTCGAGAGCACGGCAGACGCTCCGCGGTCGGGCTCGATCACCCTGTTTCCGCCGCCGACTTCGCCGGGGCCCCAGAACAGAAGCGCCTTGTGCCAGAGGAGTGCCGCGAAGTCGCCCGGATTCCTGCGGATCCAGTCCACTGCAAGGCGGGAGAAGTAGCTCGAAACCTCGGAGTGCTTCATGCGGCGTCCGACGTTGCGCTCAACGCTCTCCACGATCCGCAGGTGGTCGAAGCACGTATCCAGCGTGCCTATGCCCGGGAGCGTGATCTTCACCTGCCCGTCAGCGCCCTCTCGGTTCCCCACGTACAGGTTGATTCCGCCATTCGAGGAGATGGGCACGAGATCCCGAGCGACGACGTAGTTCCTCACGGTGGCCGGGGAGACGAGGATGACCGTGCCCGCAACGACCGCGGCCACGGTCTTGAGTGCGGCCCGCCCCTCGCTCCGCCGCGCGAGGATCCACCAGGTCCACCACGCGACCGGAACCACGAGGATGAGCGCGTTGGGGCGCACGAGCCCGAGGAGGCCGATGAGCCCTCCCGCGCAGAGCGCCATCCACGCGGGTCGCCTGCCTGCGGCCCAGCGCACGAGCAGGTGCGCGAGCGAGAGGAGGAGGAAGATGGAGAGGACGGGCTCCTCGAAGTCCGCCTCCGTGTAGATGAACGGCCAGTACGTGACCATGAGGGCCGCGAGGACGAGCGCGGTGACGTTCCCGAAGAACCGCCGCGCGAGGAGGAACGCGAGGAGCGCGTTGGCGAGGCCGAGCACCATCTGCACGACGCGCGGGCCGAAGTAGCCCGGGCCCGTGAGTCTGTACACGGCCGCGAGGAAGTAGGCGTATCCGGGCGGGCGGAAGTAGGGGATCTCCCGGATGTGCGGGTCCACCTCGTAGAACGGCTGCTTCCAGTCGCCGAACGCGAGCGCGCGCGCCCAGTAGTTGTGGAAGTCGGCGTCGGCGAAGGGGACCTCGAAGTCGGGCCTATGCGAGAACTCGGCGAGGTAGAGCCCGCGGAGCGTGCCGCCGAGGGCGAGGATGACGAGGAGGGCGACGAGGGCCCAGCGGGGGCCGCCGCGGCTGGCGGGCTGCCGTCCCGGCGCCTCCCGGCCTTCCGGGGCGGGCTTGCGTCGTCGCTTCGTCACGGCCGGACCCTCCCTCGGATCGTCGTGGTCCGAGCACGGGGTTCAGACTAGCACGCCGCGCCGCGCGCGCGCAACCGGCAGGCCCGTCGACAAAGCGGGGCCCCGACCGCAGCCGGGGCCCCGCATGCGCGCGTGTTGCGGCGTCGCCGCCTACTTCAGCAGCACGCCCTTCACCGACACCGTCTCGCCGCCCTGCGTCAGGCGGAAGAAGTACACGCCGCTTGCGACCTGCGCACCCTCGTCGTCTGTGCCGCCCCACGAGATCGCGTGCGGTCCGGCCGGGAGCGCGCGGTCCACGAGCGTGGCGACCTTCCTGCCGGACCCGCTGTACACCGAGAGCTCGACCGGCCCGGCCGTCGGCAGCTCGAAGGCGAGCGTCGTCACCGGGTTGAACGGGTTGGGGCTGTTCTGCCTGAGTGCAAGGCGCGGCGCTGTGCCGGCCGGCACTCCCGTCGTCCCGATGCCGAAGAACCCGAGGATCTCCTCGAGGAGCGCCTTCCTCGTGGACGGCGGCGCCCCGTTCACGAGTCCCCCGAACTCGAACGAGCAGCCGACGGTCTTGTACGAGGCCGCGGGGTTGGCGATGCCGCAACCCTGGTTGTCGGCGGGGTTCCTGAAGACCGCGAAGGCCGACCCGACCGGCGCGATGTGGTCGATGTAGCTGTTGCCGCCGGTGTACGAGAAGCTCATGCCCGCCGTGAACGTGCCCGCCTGCCCGAGCACCGTCGAAAGGTCGGCGGTCCCGTCCGACGTGCCGTTGATCCCGAAGTGGCCGTTGTAGATCGTGCGCGCGCTGTCGTACGCCCAGCAGTCGCCGCCCTCCATGTACACGTTCCCGCCGCCGTTCAGGTAGCTCACGATGGCGTTGGCCTGCGACGTCGAAAGGGCGTAGTTCTGCGAGTAGATGCCCAGGCAGATGAACGCGGCCCGGTACGCCGCGAGATTCGAGGGCATCGTCGTCGTGTACTCGTAGCTCAGTCCAAGCTCGCTCAGTACGGCGCCGATCGCAGCGCCGGAGAGCGGGCTCGGATCCGGCTCCCAGATGACGACGTCCACCGCGGACACGACGCCGAAGTAGTGCGTGCCCGCCGCCGGCGACACGGTCTCGTGCGGCGGCGTCGCGGCGTCCCGCGCGACGATGCGGTAGTTCACGGCGTCGCCCGCGCCGGCGCTCCCGGGGAACGCGCACTCGTAGCGGAACGTGCCGGGCACGCGGGCCATGGCCGCGTCGGGCTGGCGCGCTCCGTTGATCCACGACTCGAGCGTCACGGCCGCCACGGCGATGTCGTCCGTCACGGTCGCGCTCGCGGTCGGGGGCCAGGTCGACGCGAGCTGAGCGGGCATCGGTGTGTGCGCGATGACCGGCGCCTGCGTGTCCACGAGGACGGAGAAGTCGTGCGGGTCGGCGGCCCCCATGTACGGGTGCCTCTCTCGGCGGCCGGAGTTGTCGGCCGCCGAGACGTAGTAGAACACGTCGGTGCCGACGTTCTGCGCCGGGATGTCGGCGTAGAAGGAGTCCGTGCCCGCGATCGCCGTCATGACGACCGGCGTCCACGCCGGCGCGGACGAGGTCTTCCAGTGGACGCGCACTGAGTCGGCGATGAGCCCCGCGCCGATCATGTCGTCCACGAGAGCCCTGACGCGGTAGCCGTTCTCGCTGTCCGCCGTGTCGAAGAGCGGCACGTGATCGATGTAGAGCATGTACCGGTCGGTCACGCCCATCGCGCGGCAATGGATGGCGTCGTCGGACAGCCACGAGCCGGTGAAACCGAGGACCTCGTAGCCCGGCATGGCGGCCTGGTATGTCGCGATGGCGGCCGCGTCCCAGGCGGTCCCGTACAGCGGCACGAAGACCTTGTCGTTCAGGATGAGCGAGTTCGTGTACGGCTCGTTGTTCGGCGTGTACACGCGCACGATCTCGTACGGCCGTCCCCACGAGCTCGTGAGGGTCGAGATGTACGCCACGTTCGCCTCGATGCGCGCATAGTCGGTGTGCGTCGAGGGCACCGAGCGGATGAGGATCGTGCCGGGGGAGAGGAGCTTCGCCCAGCAGTCGATGTGGTGGATGCCGCTCGTCTGGATGTACGGGAGCTTCTCGTACTGCGTGATGCCGAGGTAGGACTCCATGGTGGCGTCAATCTGCGCCGGCGTGAGCGAGGGGTTCTCGTCGATGACGAGCCGGCTCGACATTGCAATGCCGCGGCCGTCGGACATGTAGTTCCCGCCGGTGTGCGTGAGGCTCATGCCGTACACCGGAATGCCCCAGGCCGTCCCGATGGTCGCGGGGATCACGTCGTCCAGCGGCCTCGGGCGGTTGTAGACGTGGTCCACGATGCCCTGCTGGTTGTTCCCATTGACGATGAACCAGGGGCCGTAGTCGCGGGTCCAGATGCTGTTCGTGGACGCCGTGATGAACCCCACGTGCGCCATGTTGCACCCCGCGTTCTGCAGGTCGTTGTAGGCGCTCGTCTGCTGGGAGGAGTTCGCGACGATGACCCAGAGGGTGACGTCCTCGGCGTACTCGACCAGGAGACTCAGCGGGTTCCCCCACGGGTAGCGGACGATGACGCCGGTCATCGGCTCGAACTCACCGGGATTGCGGGCTGGCCCGGGTGGCGGCGCCGTCCTCCGGTGGTCGCGCCCGATGAGGTGGAGCATGCCCTCCTCTTCGGGCGTGAGTCCGATGGGGAGGTAGCGCTCGCCCTCGAGCGTCTCGGCGACGGACTTCTCAGGGGGCGTCTGGTCGGCCGGAGCGGCGGGGCACAACCCCGCGACCAGGGCCAGGCAGACGAGCAGCGTCGCTGTGCGGAGCGTCATGGCATGAGCCTCCGACTGGGCGTTCACGAATCCGGTCATCACCTCTATTATAACATGGCAAGGATGACCGGGGAAAGGGGCCAGCTGCGGGCCCTCCCTCGGGCGTTCCTACGGCACGGGGGTGAACTGCACCGCCTGCCCGCCGCCCGGCGCGAGCGAGAGCGTGAGCGTGTCGCCCGCTGTCACGCGGGCCTCGCGGATCTCGATCGAGGTCGGGTCGTCCCGCCAGTCCGCGCCTGGGCCGTCCGCGTAGATCCGAGCGAGGTAGACCGTGCCCGGCTCGAGGAACGCGAGGGGCACCTCGAGCGTCCGCGCGCTCTCGTCGGTGATGCTCCCCAGGAACCACTCTCGCCCGCGCCGCCGCGCGATCGTGACGTGGTCGCCGATCGCGCCGTCCACGCACACGGTCTCGTCCCAGTCGCACGGGACCGCCTGGACGAACGCGAACGCCGGGTGACCCTCGTAGTTCTCGACGAGGTCCGCGGCCATCTGGAGCGGGCTCCAGATGACCACGTACAGCGCGAGTTGATGTGCGAGCGTCGTCTTGGCGGAGCGGCCCATCGTGCGGTCGAATCGGATGTCGAAGATGCCCGGCGTGTAGTCCATCGGCCCGGCGACGAGACGCGTGAACGGCAGGATCGTCGTGTGCTCCGGAGGATTCCCCTCACTCCACGCGTTGTACTCCATGCCGCGGCCGGCCTCGCGCGTCATCATGTTCGGCCAGGTCCGCTCCTCGCCGGTCGACTTGATGACCTCGTGGCCGTCGATCATGATGCGGCGGGCGGCGGCACGCTCGATGACGCGCCGGCAGTGGTTCACCATCCACTGCCCGTAGTGGTGCTGCCCTCGCGGGAAGATGCCGCCCGCGTAGCCGGTCTTCACCGCGTGGATGCCGAGCCGCTCGTACAGGGCGAACGCCTCCTCCATCATGCGTTCGTAGGTCGGCACGTCACCGCCCGTCTCGTGATGGCCGATGAGCGCGACGCCCCTTCTGCGGGCGTACCGCGCGACCGACTGGAGGTCGAAGTCCGCGTAGGGCGTGACGAAGTCGAACGCGCCCTCGCTGCCCCAGCGCTCCCACCCGGTGTTCCACCCCTCGATGAGCACCGCCTCGATCCCGTGGTCGTGCGCGAAGTCAACGACCCTCCTCGCGTTGTCCGTCGTCGCCCCGTGCGTGGGACCCATGTGCCAGGTGTTGCGCTTGATGTGCATGCCCCACCAGATGCCGACGTACTTCATGGGGCGGATCCACGAGGTGTCCTCGATCGCGCAGGGCTCGTTCAGGTTGAGGATGGTGTTCGACTCGACGAGGCCGCCGGCGCGGTCGGTGACCAGGATGACGCGCCACGGCGAGCGGAAGGGCGTGCGCGCGCGCACGGCGACCCCGTCGGGCCACGGGACGAGGACGCTGCGGAGCGTCGTCGGTCCGCCCTCGGGGTCGGGCTCGAGCGTCATGCTCGCGTAGTCCACGAGCGCCGCCTCGTGGACGCAGAGGTGCGTTCCGTCTGCCGTTCGCATGGTCATCGGCGTGTTCGCGCCGGGCACGGCCGAGAGCGGCGTCTCGTTCCAGAGGAACTCGTCGCTGTCGTAGTCGTCGGGGATCCACCAGGCCGTGTGGTCGCCCGCGAAGGCGAAGCGCGTCTCCTCGGACTCGATCTCGAACTCGCCGAGCGCCGGCTGCTTCGGGAGGACGTAGCGGAAGGCGACGCCGTCGTCGAAGACCCGGAACACGATCGAGAGCTCGCGCTTCGGCGTGAGCCGTTCGCGGAGCCTGACCGTGAGCTCGTTGCCGCGGTTCGCCACCCTCGAGCACTTGCCCCAGACCGGCTCCCAGGTCTCGTCGAAGCTGTTCGTCACCGAGTCCGCGAGTTCGAACCCGCCCTCGAGCGACGGCGTCCCTCTCAGGCGCAGGCCGAGCCTCGACAGCAGGATGATTGGACGGCCGTCGCGCTCGACGTGGTAGTGGGGGACGCCGCCGAGAACGTCGAGCGTGGCGGCGAGTCGTCCGTCCGGGGACGAGACCGTCTCACCTCGGGGCGTCTCGCGGGCCGTGCTCGGCGCGGCGAGGACCGCTGCGGCGAAGGCGATCGAGATCATGCGTGTGGCTCCCATGATTCCCTCTACGGCCTGGGGCCGAGGTAGGTGGTCTGGACGAGCCTGGCCAGCGTCAGCGCCACGACGATCAGGAAGAACACGCGCACGAACCTCGCGCCGCGCAGCATGACGAGCCGGGAGCCGGCCAGCGCGCCGACAACCTCGCCCGCGCCCATCACGAGACCCGGCAGGAGCACCACGTTTCCCCCGAGCGCGAAGAACGCGAGCGCGGTCGCGTTGCTCACGAAGTTCATCACCTTGGTGTGGGCCGTCGCGGCCGCGAGGTCGAGCCCGAGGAGCGCGACGAACGCGATGGCCCAGAACGAGCCCGTGCCCGGCCCGAAGAACCCGTCGTAGAACCCGATGCCGAGCCCGAAGGCGAGGTAAAAGACCGCGGGCCTCATGCGGGCGCGCCTTGCCTCCGCGGCCACGCGCGGCGACACCAGCATGTAGACGAAGATCGCGAGCAGGAGCGCCGGGATGACGTGCCGGAGGAGTCCCGGGGACACCCGCTGGATGGCGAGCGTTCCGGCCGCCGCTCCGACGAACGTCCACACGATGCCCGGCGCGGTCCTCCGGACGGACACGAGCCCGCCGTGCCGGTAGTGGAGCATCGCCGTGCAGCTTCCGAATGACGACTGGAGCTTGTTCGTGCCGAGCGCGAGGTGCGGAGGAAGCCCGGCGGCGAGGAGCGCCGGGAGCGTGATGATGCCGCCCCCGCCCGCGATGGAGTCCACGAACCCGGCGGCGAGGCCGGCCGCGCCGAGGAGCGCGAGGGTGGCGGTCGTGAGAGGGAAGGTCGGCATGCGTCCTCCGGGCCGCCGCTACAGGAGCGTTCCAGCCGCATCCGCGACGAACCGGACGCCGAAGTAGAGAAGAAGCGCGCCCGACACGAGGCTCACGCCGACGCGGAACCGGTGGCCGAGCAGGCGCGTTCCCCGGTGAGACGCCGAGGACAGGAAGAAGTACCAGACCAGGTCGAGCGACCAGTGGATGACCGCGAAGAGGACGAAGCGCCCGAGGCCGAACCCCCACGCGCGCAGCACGAGCGTGGCGCCGACGGTGGACCACCACACGAGGAAGTAGGGGTTCCCGGCGGTCATGAGGATGCCCGCCGTGAGCGCCGGGGTCTCGCGCCGAGCCGGTGCGTCGGCGGCCGGGCGCCGCATCGTGCGGACGAGGTCCACGCCCATCCACAGGAGCACGAGCCCACCTGCCAGCCCGACCCACGCCGCGAACGCCGGCCGTGTGAAGAACGGCGCGAGCCCGACCACGAGCAGCGCCATGAGCGGGAACTCGACGACGCCGTGGCCGACCGCGATGGCCGCCCCGGCGCGCGCTGAGCGCGCGCCCTTGCCGACGACGACGACCGTGAGGGGGCCGGGCGCCATGACGCCCGAGAGCGAGATGAGGACGGCCTGTAGCAGGAAGGCGCCGTAGCCCATGCGGCGATGCTAGCAGAAGGGCCGCGGGCGCGCCACGCGCCTTGCGGCGGCGCCGCCAATGTGGTAGGCTTGTGACTGTTGCAGTCCCCATCGGGAGGAAGCGGCATGTTCGGGCACTTGGTGAGAACGACGCACACGCGGTGAGGCGCCCTCGGAGCGCCCGTGCGGCGCTCTTCCAGGCGTCTCGCAACAGACCGCTCCGCCTCCTGACCCGGGAGCCTCCCGGGCCGGGCCGCGGGGCCCGGTCACGGGGAGGTTCCCATGCCTGCCGAAGCAGTCGACTACCGCACGATGTGGGCGGACCTCGGCCTCGACCTCGAGAAGCACGACATGCTTCTCGGTGTCCTGGGCCAGGCCTACGAGACCCTGTTCCTGAGCCAGAAGAGCCGTCCCAAGGGCATGGACTACTTCAACTTCGTCATGTCCGAGGTGCACGGCCTGAGGGTGAAGGAACTCCGCGACGCCCAGGCCGCCGGAAGGAAGGTCCTCGGGGCGTTCTGCGTGTTCGCTCCCGAGGAGATCGTCACGGCGGTTGACGGCATCCTCGTCGGGCTCTGCACCGGGGCGGACTTCGCGACGGAGGAGGTCGAGAAGCGCATCCCGCGGAACACCTGCGCCCTCATCAAGAGCGCGTTCGGGTTCACGTTGGGAAGGGTCTGCCCCTACATCGAGACCGTCGACATGGTCGTCGGCGAGAACACGTGCGACGGCAAGAAGAAAGCCTACGAGACGCTCGGCACCATCCTGCCCAACCTCTACGTGATGGACCTTCCTCAAGTGAAGTCGGCGAACGGCCGCTCCCTGCTTCGGGCGGAGTACGAGCGGTTCCTTCACGCGGTCGAGGACCTCGCAGGAGTGAAGGTCACGGCGGACCGGTTGAGGAAGGGCATCAGAGCGGTCAACGCGAAGCGGCAGGCGCTCCACCGCCTCGCCCGCGTGCGGGCCGCCGACCCGGCGCCCATCTCGGGGCTCGACGCGCTCCTCGTGAACCAGGTCGCCTTCTACGACGACACCGCGCGGTTCACGAGCTCGGTCAACGCGCTGTGCGACGAGCTCGCGGCCCGCGCCGCGCGGGGAGAGGGGGTGTTCGCGAAGGGCACCCCGCGCATCCTCGTGTCGGGGTGTCCGATGGCGGTCCCCAACTGGAAGCTGCCGTGGATCGTCGAGGGAGCCGGCGCCGTCATCGTCGGCGAGGAGTCCTGCGTCGGCGAGCGGGGCGCGAGGAACCTGGTGAAGGAGGACGGCGCGGACGTCGGCGCGCTGCTCGACAACATCGTGGACCGCTATCTCCAGGTGGACTGCGCGGTGTTCACACCCAACCCCGACAGGCTCGCGCACGTGAAGGAGATGCACACGGCGTACCGGGCGGACGGCGTCATCCACTACTGCCTCCACTTCTGCCAGCCGTACCTGATGGAGTCGTATCCGGTGGCCGCAAACCTCGAGGCAGCCGGGATCCCGACGCTCAGGATCGAGACCGACTACGGACAGGAGGACGGCGAGCAGCTCCGGACGCGCGTTGAGGCGTTCCTCGAGCGGCTGCGCTGACCCGTGAGAGCGCTCGGCATCGACATCGGCTCCAGAGCCATCAAACTCGCACTCCTCGAGGACGGCCGGGTCCTCGAGGAGCGGCGGGTCCCCACGACGTTCGACCCCGCGTCGCAGGCCGCCGACCTCATGCGCGGGCTCCGGTGGGACACGATCGTAGCGACGGGGTACGGGAGGCGCCTCCTTGTCGGCCCTCCGGGGCTCCGGATCATCACGGAGATCAAGGCGTGCGCGCTCGGCGTGGCCGCGGCGCTGCCGGCGGCGAAGACCATCCTCGACATCGGCGGGCAGGACACAAAGGCCATCGCAGTGGGGGACGATGGGCGGGTGCTCAGGTTCGAGATGAACGACCGGTGCGCGGCCGGCACCGGGAAGTTCCTCGAGTTCATGGCCGCGGGGCTCCAGGTGCCGGTCGAGGAGTTCGGTGAGTTCGCGCTCGAGGGGCGCCCTGGCGCGACGATCAGCAGCATGTGCACCGTCTTTGCGGAGACCGAGGCCATCTCTCTGATGGCGCAGGGCAGGAAGGCGAGGGACATCGCCCTGGCGCTCCACCACTCGGTCGTGAAGCGCTCGCTCTCGATGCTCGCCCGCGTCGGACCCGAGCCGCCGCTTGCCTTCTGCGGCGGCGTGGCGCTCAACGCCTGCGTGCGCTCTCTGCTCCAGGCGGAGGTTGGCCTTCCGCTGCTTGTTCCGACGCGGCCTGAGATGATGGCCGCGCGCGGAGCGGCGCTCGCCGCGGCGGCCCTCCGTCCGTAGCGGGGGTGTCGCGGTCTCCCAAGTCCCCGCTCCAGCCATGCGCCTTGCGAACCTGCGAGGACTGTGCTAGAATCGATCGATGGAGCGGTGTGCCCGAGCACGGCGGCCGGCCGCCCCTGGAAGGAGCCGCCGAAGGAGCCCCTTGCATGTCCGCGCGAAGATGCGGTCCCGCGATTGTGGCGCCCGCGGCCGCCTGGGTCGTCGTCCTCCTGGCCGCGGCGCAGCCCGCCTGGGGGTTCCGCGTCGTGAGCTACAACCTCCTCGACTACGACCCGGGTGAACGGCAGGCGTCCTTCCGCACGGTGATGGACTCGCTCGACGCCGACATCATCGCCGTCCAGGAGATCAAGAGCCAGTCCGGCGTCAACGACTTCCTGAACAACGTGCTCAACTACGCCGTGCCGGGGAAGTACCAGGCCATGCTCTTCTACAACGGCCCCGACACGGACAACGCGTGCTTCTTCAAGGTCGGCGTCGTGGACTCGATCTCGGCGGTGCCGATCTTCACGCCCGTCCGCTACACCATCGAGTACACCTTCCGACCGTCCGGGTACGCCTCTTCGGCCGCGCAGTTCCGGATCCTCTCGACGCACCTCAAGGCCGGCGACACGCCTTCGGACGAGACAACGCGACGGACGCAGACCGACGTCATCCGCGACTACCTGAACGGCCTGCCGTCGGGCAGCCACTTCATGGTCCTCGGGGACCTGAACGTGTACTCGAACGTCGACCAGGGCTATGTGCGCCTCATCCGGTCCGAGGCCGACAACGACGGCCGCTGCAAGGACCCCATCAACAAGCAGGGCACCTGGCACGACAATTACACTTTCCGCCACACGCACACGCAGTCGCCGCGCGACGTCTCGTTCGGGGGCGGGTCCGGCGGCGGCCTCGACGACCGGTTCGACCAGATCCTGGTCTCGTACGCCTTCGATGACGGCGACGGCCTCTCGTACGTGCCGAGCTCGTACTTCGCGTTCGGCAACGACGGCTACCATCTGAACGCGGCCATCAACGCGCCGCCGAACTACGTCGTGAGTCAGGCCGTCGCGGACGCGCTGTACTACGCGAGCGACCACATCCCCGTCGTCGCGAGCTTCCAGGCGCCGGCGAAGGTCGCCGCGGCGAGCGAGCTCGACTTCGGCGCCTGGATCGTGGGAACGACGGCGGAGCGGACGCTCGCAGTCGGGAACGGCGCGGTCGGCGACGCCGACGAGCTGTCGTACAGCCTGACGGCGCCCTCGGGGTTCAGCGCGCCCGGAGGCACCTTCCTGGCGGCGGGCGGCGCGAGCAACGACCACACGATCTCCATGGACGCGGGCAGCGCCGGCAGCCGGTCGGGGACGCTCGTCGTGAACTCGAACGACCTCGACCACCCGGCCTGGAACGTGTCGCTCTCGGGGAGCGTCGTCGAGCACGCGGTGCCGTCGCTGGACGCGTCGGAGACCGTGCTCGTCGACACGCTCGACTTCGGTTCGCACGAGGCCGGTGAGTTCGGCGAACTCGCCCTCGACGTGCACAACCTCGGCCACGGGCCGCTGCAGGCGCTTCTTGAGGTGTACGACCACGTGCTCGTCGGCGGCGACGGGCGCTTCTCCATCGTCGGCGGGTTCGTGACGAAGGAGGCGGGAGCGTCGCCGGCGTCGTACGCCGTCGCGTTCGACGCGGACGGCGCCGACGAGAACGCGCTCTACACGGCGGTGCTCACACTGAAGACGAGGGACGATGCGGACGTATCGGGCGGCACGAACCTGGCCGATCTCGTCGTCCACCTGTCGGCGTTCGTGCTGGGCGGGAGCGGCGTGCCCGACGACGCGGCCGCCGTCCTCGCGCTCGGCCCTGTGAGGCCGAATCCCGCCGCGGGCGGCGTGGCGCTCGCGCTCACGCTTCCCGAGGCTGCGGACGCGTCCGTGGACGTCGTGGACGTCGCGGGCCGCGTCGTGCGCGCGCTGCGCGCCGGGCCGCTGAGCGCCGGCGTGCACGAGATCGCGTGGGACGGGAGAGACGACCGGGGCGCGCCCGTGGCCTCGGGCGTGTACTTCTGCCGGGCGACCGTCGGCGAGTGGCGCGAGGCGCGCAAGGTCGTTCTCGTGAGATAGGGGATCGGCCGCGGTAGGCTCGGGCTGGTCATGCGGCGGGGTCGCGGTGCGGCCCCGCCGCGGCGTTGTGCGGGGGATCAGCGGGCGGCGACCCGCGGGACGGTGTGCGCCGCGTCGGGGATGACGAGGACGCGTCCGCCGGGGCGCCGCGCGAGAGCGTCGTCGAGCGCGGTCTGGAGGTCGGGGGCGGGCGTCATGAAGAGCGATTCGATGCCACGCGGCGCGATGCCGGTGACGGCGACGATCCGGAACCTCCGGACGGCGCGCGCGATGCGCGCGACCTTGTGGTTCCCGAAGCGGTACGGCCCTGCCACCGCCGCCTCGGCCTCCTCCGGCGTCCTCGCCGCCGCCAACGCGCGCGCCCACGCGTCCTCGCCGATCCCGCAATGACACGGCGAGACGAGGATGAGCGTGCCGCCGTCCTCGAGCGCGAGCTGCCCGTGCTCGAGCGCCTTTTGCGCTTGGTACAGGTCGGTGTCGAGCGGCGGCGCCATCGCGGCGACCACGACGGCCTCGCGGCGCGGCACGGTCGGGGCGTGGGTGCTCTCGGCCTCGGGGACGATGGCGTCGAGCGACTCGCGCAGCCCGCCGGCGGCGGCCGCGTGCATGCGCCCTCCCGTGCCGAGCACGACGTTGACGGCGAACACGCGCCCGCCGAGCGCCAGGTCCGCGGCCTCGGCCATGTCCTCGTGCACCGGGTTCCCGGCGAGCCTGAGCGGCCGCGCTTCGTCGGACATCGCATGCGCGTGGTTCGCCTCGATCGCGGTGAAGGACGCCATGCCCGGGAGGACGGACTTGCGACCGCCCGTGTATCCCGCGAAGTAGTGCGGCTCCACGGAGCTCAGGACGACCATCCGCTCCGCGGCGAGGGCGACGCGGTCGATCTCGACGGGTGTGCCGCGCGACGTGGTGCCGAGCCTCGCGTGGGCCGCGGCGTCCCGCGCATCGTGAACGTGCACGCGGGCGATCGGCGCGGCGGGCAGGTCGCCGAGGATGACGCGGAGCTCCGCCTCCGTCGGCGGGCGGTGCGCGCCGGTCGCGACGGCGACCGTGACGGGGCGCCCGCCGAGGAGGGGCGCGAGGACGCGGAGCATGCGGGCCGTCGGCGTCGGGCGCGTCGCGTCGTTGACGACGACGAGGACGCCGGAAGCCCCTCGCAAGAGCTCGTCGAGCGGCGGGGCGCCGACCGGCGAGGCCAGCGCCGCGGCCAGGACGGCCTCCTCGTCGCGGGGCTTCGCCGCGACGGACCCGACCACGCCCGCCAACCTCTGGTCGGCGACCACGGCGGTCTGCACGCTGTCTCCGTAGGGCACCGTGACGCGCACTCGGCCTCCCGGACTCGGCGTCGAGCATAGCACGGACCGACCTCCGATTGACCACCCGTTCACCCTCTGGTACTCTCTCTGTGCGGCCCGATCCACGGGTCGCCCCACACACACCTTCCAGACCAGGAGGCTGGCGTGGCGATCACGCTGAACGGGCAGGGACTCACCGTCGAGAAGCTCGTCCGCATCGCGCGCGGCGGCGAGAAGGTGGAGGTCGCCCAGGACGCCGTCGAGCGGATCAAGGTCTGTCGAGCGATGCTCGAGGAGAAGATCGTCGCTCACGAGATCATGTACGGGGTCAACACCGGCATCGGCGAGTTCTCCGAGGTCGTGCTCACCGACGAACAGGTCGAGCAGTTCCAACGATACCTGATCTACAACCACGCGGCCGGGATCGGTGACCCGGCGCCGATCGAGTACGTCCGCGGCGCGATGGTGGGCCGGATCAACGTTCACAGCCACGGGATGTCGGGGTCTCGCCCAGAGATCACACTGACCCTCGTTGAGATGCTCAACCGAGGCGTCACGCCCGTTGTGTGCCAGAAGGGCTCGGTCGGGGCCTCCGGGGACCTCGCCCCGATGAGCCAGATCGCGCTCCTGCTCATGGGCGAGGGGGAAGCGTACTACCGGGGTGAGATGCTGCCCGGCCGCGAGGCGATGAAGCGCGCGGGCATTCCGGTCCCCGGGCTTCAGGCCCGCGATGGCCTCGCCGCGATCAACGGGTCGAACCTGCTCACCGCGATGGCCGCCATCCACTGCTACGACATGAACCGCCTCCTCAAGCACGCCGAGATCGCCTGTGCGATGAGCCTCGAGGCGCTCATGGCGAACATGAAGCCCTACGACGTCAGGTTGCAGGAGGTCCGCGGGTTCCCCGGCGCCGTACGGACGGCGAAGGCCATCAAGCAGATCCTCGCAGGTGGGGACGTCGCCGAGGGGCGCCTCAAGAAGAAGGTGCAGGACGCGTACTCCATGCGCTCGTCGCCGCAGGTCATCGGCGCGGCGCACGACGCGCTCGCGTGGGCGGCGGCCCAGGTCGAGACGGAGCTCAACGGCGTCGGCGACAACCCCATCTTCCTGCCGGAGTTCAAGCTCACGCTCACGGGCGCGAACTTCCAGGGCTCGCCGGTCTGCCTTCCCATGGACATGGTGGGCGCTGCGCTCACCATGGTCTGCGTGCTCTCCGAGCGGCGCATGAACCGCCTCACCAACCCGGCCCTCTCGGTCGGGCTGCCGCCGTTCCTCACGAAGGGCGCCGGCATGATGTCCGGCATGATGCTCTCCCAGTACACGGCCGACAGCCTGATCGTCGAGCAACGGATCCTCTCGATGCCGGCGAGCATCCAGTCCATTCCAGCCGCAGCCGACCAGGAGGACTTCGTCTCGATGGGCATGAACACGTCCATCAAGAACCACCAGATCCTCGACAACGCGTGCGGCGTCCTCGGCATCGAGTTCATGGCCGCGGCCCAGGCGCTCGACCTTCGCGACTTCGCGCGCGGCCCGGGCACCGACGCCGCGCACCGCGTCATCCGGAAGCACGTGGCCTACCTCGACGAGGATCGGCCGCTCTACCCCGACCACACGCGGATGAAGTCGCTCGTTCGCTCGGGCGAGATCCTCGACGCCGTGGAGGGCGCGGTCGGGAGCCTCGGATGACGCCGACGATCACGCTGAACGGCACGAGCCTCACCATCGACCAGGTGCACGAGGTCGCAAGGAACCGCGCGCCGGTCGCGCTCGCTCCCGAGGCGCGGGAGGCCGTCGCCCGGTGCCGCGCCGTCGCCGAGGACCTCATGGCGCGGGGCGAGCTCATCTACGGCGTCACGACCGGTATCGGGGAGCTGGCCCGCGTCGCGGTCTCCGGGGAGCAGACCGAGGAGCTCCAGCGGCGCATCATCCGAAGTCACTCGGCGGGCGTCGGGCGCTTCTTCGCCGAGGACCAGGTGCGCGCCGCGATGCTCCTGCGCGCCAACGTCCTCGCCCGCGGCTACTCGGCGGTGCGTCCCATCCTCCTCGAGACGCTCATCGAGATGCTCAACCGGAACGTCGTCCCCGCGGTGAACGAGAAGGGCTCCGTCGGCACGAGCGGCGACCTCACCTCGCTCGCGCAGATCGGCTGCGTGCTCATGGGCGAGGGGCAGGCGTTCGCGGATGGCTGCCTCGTGAGCGGGCGCGAGGCGATGGATCGGGCGGGACTCTCTCCCGTGACGCTCTCGTTCAAGGAGGGTCTCGCGCTCATCAACGGCTCGCAGTTCTTCACGGGGTGCGGCGCGCTCTGCGCGTACGACGCCGACCGCATCATCCGACACGCCATCATCGCGAGCGCGATGTCGAGCGACGCGCTGCGCACGCCGATGGCTCCATTCGACGAGCGCGTCCATCGGTTGCGGCCCTTCGTCGGTCAGATCGTCGTCGCGGAGAATATGCGGCGGCTCCTCGAAGGCAGCGAGCTCATCGCGCGCGGCTCCGGGAAGGTCCAGGACGCCTACAGCGTCCGCTGCATCCCGCAGGTCTATTCACCCTCGATCGACGCGCTGCGCTACGTCATGCGGCAGATCGAGATCGAGATGAACTCGGTCACGGACAACCCGCTCTTCTTCCCGGACGAAGGCGAGCAGCTCTCGTGCGGCAACTTCCACGGCCAGCAGATCGCGATGGCGCTCGACTACCTCGCGATCGCGATGAGCGAGATCGGGTCGCTCTCCGAGCGGCACATCAACAGGCTCGTGAACCCGCACCTGAACGGCGGGCTTCCCGCCTTCCTCGTGAAGAGCGAAGGGTTGAATTCTGGCTACATGCTCGCGCACTACACCGCGACCGCGCTCTGCTCCGAGAACAAGATCCTGGCCCATCCGGCCGTCGTGGACAACTTCTCGATGGCGGCCGACCAGGAGGACACGGTCTCGATGGGGCCGATCGCGGCGCGCAAGCTCCGCGAGATCAACGAGAACGTCGTGAACGTCGTCGCCATCGAGATGATGTGCGCCGCGCAGGCGTTCGACCTCCTCGGCGAGACCCCGGGGCGCGGCACGCGGGTCGCGCACCGGACGATCCGCGAGGCGGTCCCGACGCTGGACCAGGACCGCACCGTGGCGCCGGACATCGCGACGATCGCGGACCTCGTCGTGAGCCGGAAGGTCCTCGACGCTGTCGAGAAGGAGATCGGGCCGATCCGCCTGGGCCTGGAAGGCCGGTGACGGCTTCCGGTGAAGCCGAGCAGATGACGAGTCAGGCGCCGCCGGGGAGGCGGCGATCGTGAAAGGAGCGGTTCATGAGACGGGCTCTCGCCGCGCTGGCCTGCGCGGCCGTCGCGCTCTCGTTCGCGTCCATCGCGCGGGCGCAGACCCTCGAGGACAAGGTCCAGGAGTTCACCCTCGCGAACGGGATGAAGTTCCTGGTCGTCGAGCGGCACGAGGCGCCGGTCTTCTTCGGGGCCATCGCGTTCCGCGTGGGCAGCGTGGACGAGCGGCCGGGGATCTACGGGATCTCCCACCTGCTCGAGCACATGCTGTTCAAGGGGACCACGACCATCGGCACGGCCGACTACAAGAAGGAGCGGAAGTTCCTCGAGCGGGAGGACGCGCTGGCCGAGGAGGCGAAGCGCCTTGCGCTCCGGATCGGGCGCTGGCGGCTGGAGCGCTTCGATCAGGCCGCGACCGGCATCGTGGCGTCCTTCTCCGATGAGGACCGCGCGGCCGTCGGCACGAACAAGGCGCTCGAGCTCGAACTGCTCATCGAGCAAATGAGGAAGCAGGGCCCGCCGGCCGACCTCGCGACGCTCCCGGGGCTCGTGAAGGACGGCGACACCGATCACTTCGGTCTCTACCTCGACCTCAAGACGGCACAGATGCGGCTGTACGACGCGATGGCCGCGCACCGCGACCTCATCGTGAAGGACGAGTTCTCGAGCATCTACACCGCGAACGGGCAGCGGATGCTGAACGCGGGCACCTCGAACGACGCGACCTTCTACATCGTGTCGCTGCCGTCGAACCGGTTCGAGCTGTGGATGCTCATGGAGTCCGACCGTCTCGCGAACCCGGTCTTCCGGGAGTTCTACTCGGAGCGCGACGTCGTGATGGAGGAGCGCCGCATGGGCGAGAACTCGCCCCAGGGCGCGATGTACGAGGCGTTCATGTCGACCGCCTTCACGGCGAGCGCGTACCGGAACCCCGTGATCGGGTGGATGTCCGACCTCCAGTACATCACGCGCGGGGACCTCGAGGCGTACTACCGGCAGCACTACGGGCCGAACAACGCCGTCGCGCTCCTCGTCGGGGACGTGCGCTTCAGCGAGGTGAAGAAGCTCGCGGAGAAGTACTTCGGTTCCATGAAGCCGATGCCGGGGTCGCCGCCGGTCGTCACGACCGATCCGCCGCAGAACGGCGAGCGGCGCGTCATGCTCAAGCGGGACGCCAAGCCGACGCTCGCCGTAGGCTACCACGTTCCCACGGCCCCGCACCCCGACAGCTACGCGCTCGAGATGCTCTCGGCGATCCTGTCCGACGGGCGGACGAGCCGCTTCTACAAGGGCGTGTACGAAGCACAGGGGCTGACGCGAGAGGCGCCCAGCGTGTGGATGGGTCCGGGGTCGCGACTCGATCCGCTCTTCTCCATCTCGGCGGACCCGAAGGAGCCGCACACGCTTGCCGACGTTGAGGCGGCGATCCACGCGGAGATCGAGCGGCTGAAGAGCGAGCCGCCGACCGCGAGGGAACTCGAGCGGGTGTGCAACCAGCGCGAGGCGCAGCTCGTGCGGGCCCTGGGCTCGAACATCGGGCTCGCGTTCGCCATCGGCTTCGCGGAGGCGGTCCGCGGCGACTGGCGCACGGTGCTCACGGACCTGGAGCGCCTGAAGGCCGTCACGCCCGAGGACGTCTCGCGCGTCGCCGCGAAGTACCTTGTTGAGGAGAACCGGACCGTGGCGTGGCTCATGGAGGACGCCTCCGGCGCGGAAGGGGAGCGGGAGGAGAAGCTCGACCTCGCGGAGCTCATGACCTGGGTGCGGACGCTCCCGGCCGACGAGCAGCGGGAGCTCATGGTGCAGTTCCAGTCGCTCGACGAGGCTGGCCGGGAGAAGCTCGTCATGGCCCTCTTCGAGCGCATGAAGGCCGCGAAGGGACGGAGCTAGAGCGGCCCGGGGCAGCCCGGGACACCACTCGAACCCAAGGAGCAGTCCATGAAGAACGCCCTCGCCATCGCGGCCGCAGTGCTGCTGTCGGCCGTGCTGACGGCGCCGCCCGAGGCGGCCCCCAGGCATCCGCGGGACCTCAAGTACCCGACGATCGCCGTCACGATGCCCGAGTACGAGGAGCTCTCGCTCTCGAACGGGATGACCGGGTTCTTCCTCGAGGACCACGAGATCCCCGTCGTCGAGATCTCCATGCTGATCAGCGTGTCGCGCCCGCCCAGGGAGAAGACCGGGCTTCCCGACCTGGCAGCCTGGACCATCAGGAACGGAGGAACGGAGGCGTGGCCGGCCGACAGGATCAACGAGGAGCTTGAGTTCGTCGCCGCGCAGATCGAGTTCGGCGCCGGCGGGCGCGGCGGGATGCGCGGCGCGACCGGCGCGGGCGCCGCGTCGGCGTCGCCCGGCGGCGGCCAGGCCGTCTCCGTGCGGATGAACTGCCTGAAGAAGGACCTCGACCTCGTCATGACCATCCTCGGCGACCTTCTGAAGAGCCCGTCGTTCCCCGAGGACAAGATCGAGCTTCGGCGCGCGGTGATGATCGAGAACATCCGGCGCGAGAACGACGAGCCCCGCGGGATCGCGTTCCGGGAGTTCCGCAGGATCGTCTACGGGGACCATCCGATGGCCTGGCGCGCGACCGAGGAGAGCGTGAGCGCCATCACGCGGGACGACCTCGTCGCGTTCCACCGGACCTTCTTCCGGCCCAACAACGTCATCGTCGCCGTCTCGGGCGACGTCACGCGGGGCGAGATCGTCTCGGCGCTCGAGAGGGCGCTCGCAGGCTGGGAGCCTGCGACCGTCACGATCGAGCCCGAGCCCGAGATCGAGCCGGCGTTCGTCCCGTCGGTGCACTACGTGCGGAAGGACATCAACCAGGCCGTGATCTGCATGGGGCACCTCGGGCTCAACCGGCGCGACGCGAGCAGGCCTGCCGTGGCCATCATGAACCAGATCCTCGGCGGCGGGAGCTTCTCGTCGCGCATCATGCAGCGCGTGCGGAGCGACGAGGGGCTAGCGTACCACGCGAGCTCGTGGTACTCGGACGATCCCTGGACCTACGGGACCTTCCTCGCGACCTCGCAGACCAAGAGCGACGCCGCGGGCCGGGCCGCTCGGCTCATGATGGACATCATCCGGGAGTACTCCGAGAACGGGCCCACGGCGGAGGAGCTGGCGACGGCCAAGGACGCCTACCTCAACGCGCAGGCGTTCGAGTACGAGTCCAAGGCGCAGGTGGTGCAGCGGCTCGCGCGGCTCCGGTGGGAGGGGATGCCTCTCGACACGCCGAAGCGCGACGTCGAAACCATCGCCGGCCTGACGATCGAGGACGTCCGGCGCGTCGCGGCCGAGTACCTGCATCCCGACGGCATGGCGGTGATCTTCGTGGGCGACGAGTCGCAGTTCGACACGCCGCTCTCGGTGTTCGGGGAGGTGCGGACGATCGAGCTTCCGTAGCGAGGCGAGGACCCTCGGGGGCCGCACGTGCCCGGGTGGTGAGTGGAGGGCGGCCGGTCGCGATCATCGCGGCCGGCCGCCCCCGCTTCGTGCCCCGGAGGCACGGCGGCTTGTCGGCTGGAACGGTTCGTGCTATAATCTACTGAGTCAATAGAGTTACTCGTGAATGCGGAGGCGCCGTGAAGGTCTCGAGGAAGGGCGAGTACGCCCTACGGGCCATGGTCGATCTCGCCTTCCGGTACGGCAACGGGCCCGTCACCGTCGAGGAGATCGCGCGCCGGGGCGGCATCCCGAAGGGGTTCCTGCAGCAGATCCTGCTCCAGCTCAGGCAGGCGGGACTCGTGCAGAGCGTCCGGGGACCATCCGGCGGCTACGGCCTCATGCGCGCGCCGGGCGAGATCGCGCTGGCCGAGGTGCTGCGGGAGATCGACGGGCCGCTCGCGCCCCTGAGCTGCGTGAGCGCCATGGCGTACCGGGCGTGCGGCAGGGAGAGGCGGTGCGGCCTCTACAGCGTGATGCTCGACGTGCGCAACGCCATCGCGGGGATCCTCGAGACCGTGACGCTCGAGGACGTGTGCGAGAGGACGAAGGGCGGACTCAGGAAGAGCGGCCTTGAGGGCGCGGGCGTCCGCTCCGGGAAGCGCCCGGGGCGAGCGGTCGCCCGACGGCGCGTTGGGAGGAGAGTGGGATGATGTCGGTCCTGGCGGGAGCATTGGCGATGGCCGCGGCGGCGGGGCTCGTCGTCTGCGGCGCGGGGTGCGGCGCGAGGGACGCGTCCGGGACGATCACCGTGTCGGGCGCGTGGGCGCTCTACCCCATGGCCGTCCGGTGGGCCGAGGAGTACCAGACGCTGCATCCGGACGTGAGGATCGACGTCGCGGCGGGAGGCGCCGGCAAGGGGATGGCGGACTGCCTGGCCGGGGCCGTGGACATCGGCATGGTCTCGCGCGAGATCAACCCGGAGGAGGAGCGGCGCGGCGCGTGGTGGGTGCCGGTGGCCATCGACGCGGTCGTGCCGACCGTCAGCGACGGGAACCCCGTGCTGACCGACATCCTCGCGCGAGGCGCCACGCGCGAGGAGCTCGCCGGCGTCTGGCTGGACGGGTCCGTCTCGACGTGGGGCGCACTGCTCGGGACCGGGGACGCGCGGGAGATCCACGTGTACACGAGGTCGGACGCGTGCGGCGCGGCGGAGACCTGGGCGGCCTTCCTCGGCGCCAGGCAAGAGGATCTCCGAGGCGTCGGCGTGTACGGTGACCCCGGGCTCGCCGAGGCCGTTCGGCAGGACAAGCTGGGGATCGGCTACAACAACCTGAACTACGTGTTCGACGCGAGGACGCACCAGCCGAACCCGGGGATCGTCGTGCTCCCGATCGACCTCAACGGGAACGGCGCGCTCGACCCGGAGGAAGACTTCTGCCGCACGCGCGATGCGCTGGTGCGGGCCATCGCGGCCGGCGCGTACCCGTCCCCGCCGGCGCGCGACCTCTACTTCGTCTGCCGCGGCCGGCCCGAGCGCCCCGTCGTGCGCGAGTTCCTTCGCTGGGCCCTCACCGAGGGGCAGCGGTTCGTGCCCGAGGCCGGGTACGTCAACCTGGCCGACGAGGAGCTCAAGGCCGCTCTCGAGATGCTCGGCGACTAGGT
>VGIX01000016.1 GCA_016867725.1 Candidatus Effluviviaceae Genus I sp. | reverse complement strand
TCGAGCGTCTGTGGGACCGAGAACTCCGGCGACTCGAGGTTGGCGCGCAGCCAGAACGGGCGCGCGCCCGGGCCCAGCGGCTCGGCGAAGCCGGACGCCGTGACGCGCCCGCGGCCGAGCGACGCCCGCGCGTCCCTGAGGACGACGGCGTCGCCCTCGAAGGCGACGTCCGCGCTCACGTTCTTCACCGGCTGCGCGAGCGACGCGGAGCGGAAGGACCCGTTTCGGAGCGACATCGTCCCCGCGAGGGAGGGCGCGCCCACGGGGCCGGTCACGGCGACGTCCGCAGCGAGCGTCCCGCGCGCGTCGAGGATGCCCTCGGGCAGGCTCGCAAGTCCCCGGAGTTCGAACGACGACGCCCGCACGCGCAGGTCGAGGGAGCGGTCCTCGCGCTCCTCCGGCGCGCTGGGCGCGGGGTCGCGCGGCGGAAGCGGCACCGTCCCCGCGGCCTCGATGACGCCTCCGGGCGCCGTGAGCGCGACGCGGTCGAGGACGACAGCCTCGGGCCCGAAGCTCCCTCCACCCTCAAGCCGCGTGAAGCCGGCGCCGTAGATCACGGGCGCCGACACGGTCCACGCGAACTCGCCTTCCGGAGCGTCGAAGGTGCCGCGGACCGAGGCACGCCCGTCCAGGAGCCCTCCGAAGGCGCGGCCGGTCTCGGGAGCGAAGGCTGACACCAGGTTCCCAAGGTCCAGGCGTTCGAGCGCGAGGTCCAGGGCGAGCGCCCCGCCTCGCCCGACGCCGCCGGACAGCCACGCCGTCCCGCTGGACGCCTCGCCGAGCGTGCGGCGCCTCGTCGCGAGGAGCCCCGTGCCGGGCAGCTCGACGTCGCCCCCGATGACCTCGACGTCGAAGGGCGCCACGAGCGAGAACGCCACCCGGTCGAACGACACGTCGAGGCTCTCGAAGCGCCCCCGCCCGTGGAGCGTCGCCAGCGAGTCGACCGTGCCCCCGAGCAGGATCGAGCCGTCGAGCATGAGCCGCTTCTCGCCGCCGACGCCGGGAAGGAGCTCGGGCCCGCCCACGAGCGTGAAGCGCGACCACGTGATCGTGCCGCCGAACTCGCGCTCCCGGTCGAGGACCAGCACCGTGGACGAGTCCGGCCGCACGGGAACGGCCCCGTACGCCAGCATCGCCCCGCCGCCGCGGCTCGCCGCCTCGACCTCGAAGTGAACGTCCTCGCTGTCGCTCTCCGCGACCACCGACACGGCGTCGAACGCGAAGCCGCCGACCGAGAGCTCGCTCGCCTCGACCGCCGCGGACAGCCGCCTGGCCATCCCGCTTCCCAGCACCGTCACGGCGCCGTCAACGGTCCCGCCGATCGAGGCCGCCTCCCCTGCCCGCGTGAGCGCCGCGGCGCGGCCGAGCTCAAGACGCGAGAGACGCAGCGTGATGTCGTTCTCCCCTCCCGCGTCGAGCCGGCCGCCGACCGCGATCTCCCCGAGCGCGCCCGAGAGCACGAAGTCGGACAGCGCGACCGAGTCGCGCCCGGCGGCGAAGGATCCAGGGTGAAGGAGCGAGAGGGTCTCGGGGCCCACGGCGACGACGGCTCGCTCGACCGTCCCGAGGGCCGCGAACTCGCCGCCCGGTCCACCGCGCACGTCGGCCGACGCCGTGAGCTCGACGGACGTCCGCGGGAGACCGCGTGTGGTGTCGGAAGCGGACCACGAGAGCATGAGACCGTCCGCCGCCGCCGAGAAGGCGTACGAGCCGCGCTCGTCGATCGTCCCCGACGCGCGGACCGCGCCGCCGAAGGCCTCGACGGTCACGGTGGGCGCGGCGAGCGGGCCGGCCGCGGTGGCTGTGGCGGGCCCGACGTCAAGCGCGCCGACGGTCAGGACAGGGAACGACGCCTCCGCGGCGGCCCTCGCCGCGCCGCCCGGCGCGCCACCCGGGAGAAGGCCCGTCAGGCGCGCCGTGACCGTGCCGCTCCCGCCGACGTCCTGCGCCCCGAACGCCGCGGCGGGGACGGCGAGATCGGCGGCCTCCGCGGTCACGGTCGCCGACGCCACGCCGCGATCGGTCACGGTCGCCGCGCCGACGACCTTCACGCCCACGCCCTCGGCGACGATGTCCGCCCGCCCGTCCCGCAGCGTGCCCGAAAGCCCGAGGCGCCCCAGGTCTCTCTCCCCGACGCCGAGCGAGGCGACCTCGGCGGCGAACGACGCGCGCGTGTGCGCCGCGCTCAACGAGTCGGCGCGCCCGCGGGCGGAGAGATCGAGCCGGCCCGAGACCGGCGCGCCACCGTCGGCGGAGGCGGCGACCCGCGCGAGGTCGATCCCGCGCGCCCGCACGTCGAACTCCACGGTCGGCCGCGACCGCGTCCCGCGCGGCGGCAGCTCAACGCGGCCCGACGCGTCCACCGAGCCGTCGGCGAAGGCCGCGCGGAGGCGGTCGACCGCCAGCGCGCGCGGCGTCCCGGACAGCCGCGCGTCCAGCTCCGGCACGCCGACGGCGCCGAGGACCAGGGCGCTGCCCGCCACGGCCGCGTCGAAGGCCGGCTCGCCGGCCTTCGCCCGCACCGCGCCCGACACCGTCGCCGCGCCTCCAAGGTCCTCGCGGCCGAGCGCCACGGCGAGCGCCGTCAGGTCCACCGACGCGTCGAACGCGACGTGGAGCGAGTCGCCCGCCACGACGCCGCTGGACGCGAGGTCCACGATGTCCGAAGCGAGACGAGCGGACTCGATCTCCACCCGCCCCGTTCCGCCGCCGACGCGCGCCTCGAAGGTCCCGATCACCGGCTCCGCGAGTCCCGACGCCCCGAGGGCGACGCCGCCCGACACCGAGGCCTCGAAGCGCCGCGGCCCTCCGCGCGCGTTGATCGCGACGTCCGACGCCTCGACGCCGTATGTCCCGGCCGAGTCTCCGAGGGCGACGCGAAGCCCCGATATGTCGAGCAGCGCGTCGACCGTCCACGCCGACGGCCGCGCCGCGCGCGGCGGGTCGCCATCCGGCCCCCCGAAGCGCGACCAGCCGACCAGCCGCCCGTCCCCGCCGCGAACGAGCAGAAGCTCCGCGCCTCGGACGCGGAGCTTCGGGACCACGACTCGCTTGTGAAGAAGAGCGCCGAGCGCGTACTCGGCGTCGAGGCTGTCGATGCGCGCGATGATGAGGCCGCCCGGCTCGCGGAGCTCGGCGCCGCGGACCTCCACGCGTCTGATGAGGTTCCCGCGGAGCGAGCCGACGGTGAGCTCGAGGCCGTTGCCGCGGACCGCCGCCTCGAGCGCGGAGCCGGCGATGCGCCACCCCACCGGCGTCACCGTGAGCGCCGCGACGACGGCTCCGACGATCGCCGCAGCGACGGCCGCGGCGCGGACACCCGTCCTCACCCGCCCGACGGCCCCGCTGCCTGGGCTCGATCCCCGCTGCTCACCAGTACGGTGTGGCATCCTCCCCACTCAGACGCCCCGGCCTTCCTGAAGCAGAACTGCACGCCCGCGACGCTCCGCTCGAACGGCCCGATCGTCGCCCCGTACCCGATCGGGAGGGCCATCACGTCGCCGACCGGCTCCAGCTCGCGCTCCTCGCACGAACGCCACGAGTCCACGCTCCACCGGACCGACCCCGCCTCGCGCGCGACGACCCTGAGCCGCCGGCCGCGCGGCACCGCGGCCACCGGCGACTCCTCGGTCCACACGACCGAGCGCCTGACGATCGGCCTCTCCAGCACCGCCGGCGGCTCGACGCCTATCCCACGATACACGTCCTTGAGCCGCTCGCGGAAGAGCCAATCGAACATCCAGTCCCCGCCGGCGGGGAGCGTGAAGTCCTCGCCGAACCACCAGAACCAGTCGCTGCCCTCGGCGGCGTACAGCGCCTCGTACGCCGGCGGGTGGGTCTCCGGCGTCGCGCCCGACGCGGCGAGGCGTCGCCGCGCGTCGCCGAGGAGGTCCCACGCGCGGTTCTCCTCGGGCCCGCCGATCCAGATGTTGAGATCGTTCCCCGATGCCGATCCCATCTCGTCGATCCAGCTCGCGCAGTAGAGCGGAGCGACGCGCTCCTGCGAGGCCAGTGGATGCGGCCGGATGCCGCGCGCCTCGTTCCCATCGAGGAACTCGGAGAACGTCGCGGGCGCGAGCTCCGGGGCGTCCGAGAGGCGGCGGTAGAGCCCCCGCAGGAACTCCCGCCCGTGGTCGCGGTACGACCCCCACGCGTTCTCGCCGTCGAGGATGATGGAGAGCACGCGGTCGCCGGGGCTCTTCACCCTCCGCGCGAAGCCCTGTCTGATCCACCCCACGTAGTCGCCGGCGGCACGGTCGTAGTCGTCGTAGCGCTGCATCGTGAACCCGATATCGTTCGAAAGCTGCGTGTGGCGGAAGAAGACGCTCACCCCGGCGCCCGGAGCGCCCGCCGCGTACGGCTTGAGAAGCACCTCGGGGTCGTCGGTCCTGTACCCCCACTTCCCGGACCGCGCGAGCACGCCCTGGTCCGTCGCCATCCACGCGAACCCCGCTCCCGCGACGAGCGGCACGACGTGCTCGCCGACCGATCCCTCGGACGGCCACACGCCCCGCGGCCGCGAGCCGAACCGGTCCGCGTGGAACGCCGCCGCCCGCTCGAGCTGCGCCGCCGCGTCCTCCGGCCAGCTGAAGCGCTGCGGAAGCCGCGACCCCGCCGCGTCGACGTTCGCAAGGCTCGAGTCGGCGACGAGCGGGAGGATCGGGTGATAGAACGGCGAGACCGAGATCTCAACGCGCCCTGCGTCGGCGAGCCTGCGGTGCAGCGGGAGCACGTTCCTCATGACGCGAAGCTGCGCCTCGATCACGACCGCGATCTCGCCGTCGTCGAACCCCCTCCCCTTCGCGACGAACTCCGCGACCGACAGGTCGGTCCCGTCCTCAAGCCGCATCGCGCCGGAGCGCGCCTCGGGCGGGAAGCAGGCCAGGTTGAACCACATCCTGAGGTCGGTGATGTCGCGGTCCGTCATGCGGCCGCCCGCGCGCCGCTTCGCGAGGAGCTCGGCGTACCGCGGGTGCGGCCCGATCTCGTTCGTCCGGTCGGCGTCGAAGAACCGCGCCACGACGAACCCGCGCTCCGTCTCGGTGAGACGGCGCGTCGGCGTGAGCGACAGCTCCATGGAGAGGTCGGTCGCGCCGCGCTCGACGTAGTCCTCGAGCTGCCGCACCAGCGACGGCACGAGGTTGATGGTCGCCCGCATCCCGGGGAACTCGTCGAGGAGCATCGCCATCGGGTAGTAGTCGCGGACGGCGTGGAGACGCACCCACGGGAGAAGGTAGGCGCCCTCGGGCGGCCCGTCGAGGGTCGCGCGGTAGAACGGCTGGTGCTGATGCCAGAGGAGGGCGACGCAGAGCCGGTCCGGCACGCTCATCGCGACGCACCCGGCGCGGCGGGCGGACGGTCGTCGGCGTAGATGCGGTAGTCGATGTCGGGGAAGATGCGGTCGCGGGACTCGACCTCGGCCAGCCACCGCTCGTCCACCCTGTTCGCCTTCACGTCCTCGTACAGCCGCGTGAACCTCGAGATGTGGTCGCGCGTGCGCTTGTGCGCGTACTCGGACATCGTGCCGGTCTTCATGATGAAGGCCCAGTCGCTCGACTGCGCCAGAAGCAGCTCGCGCGCCGCCTGGTTGAGCGCGCGGCGCCGGAGCCCCTCGGCGTTCGGGTGGGCCTTCGCCATCTCGATCATCCGCCGCGAGGCGCGATGGAGATGCGGGTAGATGTAGTCGTTCGACCCGTCGAGCCACACCTCGCTGTAGCCCTTGTAGCCCCAGCTCGAGTGGAAGAGCTCGGCGCACTGGAACGGGCCCTCGCTCGACAGGAAGTCCCCGGGCGTCGCGGAGGCCAGCGGTCCGCGGATCTCGTCGATCTTGCGGAAGACGTACTCGAGCCACATCGGCCCCTCGAACCACCAGTGGCCGAAGAGCTCGGCGTCGTACGGCGCGACGACGATCGGCCTGCGTCCCAGCGCCTCATTGAGGTGCTCGACCTGCCGCTCGCGGTTGAACACGAAGTTCCCCGCGTGCTCCATCGCGCGTTCCCGCGCGCGTTCCGGCTCGTAGAGCTCCTTCTCGTCCGTCTGCCCGGTGATGCGGTGGTACTTGAGCCCCAGCATCTTCCGGAAGCCGTCCGCGCCGAGGTACGGTCTCACGTAGTCGTAGTCGAGTTCGTAGGAGTGGTCGCGGTAGAAGTCCCGGTACCAGTGGTCGCCCGGGTAGCCTTCGACCGAGCTCCAGACCTGCTTCGACGACTCGAGGTCGCGCGCGAAGATCGCCACGCCCGCCGGGGTGACGATCGGCGCGTACGTGCCGTTCCGCGGCCGCGGGACGGCGTGCAGGAGCCCGTGGCTGTCCACGAACGTGTAGCGGATGCCTGCTTCCGCGAGATAGCGGTCCACGCCCGGGAAGAAGCCGCACTCGGGCAGCCACATCCCCTCGGGATCGCGCCCGAACGTCCGGCGGTGGTGGTCCAGCGCGAGGCGGACCTGCGCCCGGACGGCCGCCGGATACTGGTCCATGAGCGGCAGGTAGCCGTGGGTCGCGCCGCAGGTCAGGACGTCGATCCTCCCCGCGTCCTGGAAGTGGCGGAGGGCCGTCACGATGTCGAGGCCGTACTCCTCGGTGAACGCGCGCTTCACGTCGGAGAAGAACCCGTGGTACATCTCCGCGAGCCCCCGGAGCCGGGGATTGTCGCGGCAGCGCGCGATCTCCTTCTCTGTGAGCTCGCACAGCTTCGTGATGTGCTCGACGTAGCGGTCCTGGAGAAGGCCGTCGCGGAGCATCGAGATGAGCGGCGCGCTCATCGAGATCGTGAGCCTGAACCGGACGCCGTCGGCGGTGAGGCGCTGGAGGACACGGATGAGGGGAACGTACGTCTCGGTGATCGCCTCGAAGAGCCAGTCCTCCTCGAGGAAGCTCCGATACTCGGGGTGCCGGACGTACGGCAGGTGCGCGTGAAGAACGAGGCTCAGGTACCCCTTTTCCACCGTGCCACCCTTGTGTTGCGGATGCTGCGGCAGACCGCGGCTGGACGGAAGGCCGGCGCCCCTAGCGCCCCCACCCCCCTGAGCCCCACCCGCCGGACCCGGAGCTCGGCCCGCGGGTGCTCTGCTTGAAGAGACCACCGAGGGCGTCGAGCGTCACCCACTCCTCGTCGATGATGTCGGACGGCCCGACCGGAGGCAGCGAGATCCTGTTCGATCGCGCGATGACGATGAAGGACCCGTCGGGCGTGATGAGCCCGAGGTCCACGCAGTAGTCGCGCTCCACGCGCATGACGTTGATGTACCAGTTCCGCGCGCCGGGCGCGACGTCGATGTCGTGGAAGCTCACGGGGTGGTCGGGGTCGGTGTCCGTGACGTCGTACACGCGCAGCACGAGCCGGCTCTTCGCGAGCGTGTCCTCGCCGAGGCGAGAGGCGAGGTCGGCGCGAAGGTCCGGAGCCAGCTCCCAGTACACGAAGAGCCAGTACGGGTCGCGGACCATGAGGCTGATCGTGTTCTCGCCGTAGCTCCTCGGGTACTCGAACCCCTCGTCCAGCTCAGGCGACTCGCCGCCGCCGAGGTAGTACTTGCTCGCCTGCATCCGCTGCTCGTCGAGCAGGCTGTACAGCGTGAACGCGCGACGCGTGCGCGGCGCGAGGCCTGAGCCGGCCCGAGGCTCCCGCTGCTCGCCCTTCGGGCCCGAGGGGACGGGCACCTGCTCCGACCCTCCCCCCGTTCGAGCGGCCGCGGCGCGCACGCGCGCCGCCGGTCCGGCGGCGCCGCGGCCCGGCCGGGCTGCGCGCCTGCGCCCCCCGCGCGGGCTCCCCTCGGGAAGCGCGGCCAGCTTCTCGACGAGCGCCGCCTTCCGGAGCCCGGAATAGCCCACGAGGCCCCTGGCCTTCGCCAGGGTCCTCAGTTCGGCAACCGTCTTCCTGCTGAGTTCGCTTCGCTTCAATGGACCGCTCTTGGATGACAGGGATCGCTATCCGCCGAGCTGCGTCGGCGCGGAACGTCACACGGCAGTATGAACCCCCGCCGGGCCGATGTCAACCCCCCACTCCCCCGCGCCCGCGGCGTCAGGGCGCCGGGTCCTCGGGATCACGGACGATCTGCGTCCCAGCGATCGGTGAGAGGCCGGCCGGGAGCTCCTGCACCCACCCGTTCGTGAGGCCGGCGTCCGCCATGGCCTCCTGCGCGTCTTCCCACTCGCCGGCGGTGATGGGCCGTTCAAGTTCCGGGACCTCGGCCGCGCGGTGGGCCGGGTAGTACTGGGACATCAGGCTCACGAAGGTCCCGCGCCCCAGCTCGCTCGCGACGAACCGCATCGCCTCCCGCGTCCCCGCCATGTCGTTCGGAAGCACGAGGTGCCGCACGATGAGCCCGCGAACGGCGATGCCGCGCTCGTCCGTCGTCAGGTCGCCGACCTGGTCCTTCATGACACGGAGCGCCGCCCGGCTGGCTTCGACGTAGTCCGCGACCCCGGAACCGCGCAGCGCCGCCTCCGGGTCGGCGTAACGCAGGTCCGCCAGATAGACGTCGACCACGCCGTCGAGAAGCGACAGGCCCTCGGCGGACTCATACGACGACGTGTTCCACACCACGGGGAGCCCGAACCCCGACGCTCCCGCGAGCCTCAGGGCCTCGAGCGTCGCGGGGATGAACTGCGTGCCGGTCACCAGGTTGACGTTGTGGCATCCGCCCCGCTCGAGCGACAGCAGCATGGATGCAAGCTCGGGCGCCGTGCGCTCGCGCCCCTCCCCGTCCTGGCTCCACCGGTGGTTCTGGCAGTAGCGGCAGGCCATCGTGCAGCCGCCGAAGAAGACGACGCCCGACCCGCCGTCCCCCGAGATGGGAGGCTCCTCGCCGTGATGCGCCATGTGCCGGTACACGACCGGGTCGTGGCCCTGCCCGCACCAGCCGCGTTCCCCGGCCAGCCGGTTCACGCCGCACGCGCGCGGACACAGCGAGCACCGGCGCGCCGCCGCGGCGGCCGCGCGGCACCGCTCGTCCAGGGCGCCGGCCGCGGCGAGCGCTACGTGCGAGGGAGTCCCCACGGCTCAGATGACCTCCAGGACCACGCACTGCAGGTAGCCGGTCTCCGGAAGGCCGAGGATCACGGGATGATCGAGGCTCTGACCGCGCACCGCGATGACCCGCGCGTGCCGGCCCGCCTCGCGCGCGGCGCCGACGAGCGAGTTCATGAACGCCTCGCTCTCGATGAGGTGCGAGCACTTGCTCGTCACGAGGTGTCCCCCCGGGCGCGTCACAGCGATCGCGAGCCGGTTCAGCGTGCGGTGGGCCTTCAGTGCCTCCCGCACGTGCTTCCGGCCCCGCGCCAGCGAAGGCGGATCGAGGATCACGAGCCCGAACCGTCTGCCCGCGCGGCCGAGTTCGGCGAGCGTCTTGAACGCGTCCGCGTCCACGAGCTCGTTGGGCGTCGCCAGCCCGTTCCGCTCCCAGTTCGATCGCGCGAGCTCCAGCGCCGGGCCGGACGAGTCGACCAGCGTGACGCTCGTCGCGCCCGCCGCGGCGGCGTACACCGACCAGGCGCCGGTGTAGCAGCAGCAGTCGAGGACGTCTCGGTCCTTCCCGAGCGCCGAGGTCTCACGACGGTTCTCGCGCTGGTCGAGGTAGAACCCCGTCTTCTGCCCCCCGAGAACGTCCACGAGGAAGACGTGCCCGTCCTGTTCGATCTCGACGGGCCCCGCGAGCTCGCCCACGGCGACGCGCTTCTCGACGTCGAGGCCTTCGTACTCCCTCATCGGGGAGTCGTTCCGAAGGACGATGGTCTTCGGCTCGAGGACGCGCTGAACGGCCGCGAGGACGAGGTCGAGCCGCCGCTCGATCCCCGCGGTGAGCGACTGAACGGCCACGCAGTCCCCGTAGCGATCGACCACGAGCCCCGGCAGAAGATCGGCCTCGCCGTAGACGACGCGGCACGCGCGCGTCCCGTCCGGCAGCGCGCGCTCGCGGTGCGCGTGCGCGTTGGCGATGCGCCTGGTGAGGAAGTCCTCGGTGATCTCGACGCTGGATCGGGAGACGAGCCTGACGGCGATGAGCGAGTGCGGGTTGATGTACCCGGTCCCCACGAGCCTGCCGAAGCCGTCAACGACGTGGACCACGTCGCCGGGCTCGACGTGGGCCTCAACGTCCCTGATCTCGTTGCTGAAGACCCACAGGTGACCCCCGCGGAGCCTCTTGTCCTCCCGTCCCTTGAGCCTGACCCGCGGCGGCCTGGGTCCCGCGCCAGGTGATTCCTGAATTGTGTTTGTCATTGGTTCGCCGTGTCTCCGGCCTTGTCGCGGAAAAGGGAACGCTTCATGCAACCTCCCGGGACAACAGGCAATGAGTATCATGCGCTCCGCCGGAAGACAACCCGGAAGGGGCGCTCCACCACGACCGGGAGGTGCCATGTCGACGACAGTTCTGACGTTGGTTGCGGTCGCGCTCGCGCTCGTGACGTCCCTGGGGGCCAAGGAGGTCTGCGCGGCCGCCAGGCCGTACGTCCAGTTGCACGCGACCGAGCAGGAGATGACGGAGCAGGGGACGCGCGCCCCGGGCGACCTCTGCGAGGCGTGCAACGGAGGGTACTACTGGACGGTCGACCAGTGGTTCACGGGCAACGAGACCTATGCGGCGCTCTGCGAGCCCTGCCGGTGCCCCTCGTGCCAGGGCGGGTGGAAGCCCCGCGCCGTCACGATGTACCTCTTCTGGGAGAACGAGAACTCGTGCGCGCTGAGCGTGAGCGCGAGGATCCTCGCCGTAGACCAGAGCCAGCCCGACTGCCCGAGGCCGTCCGAGGTCCTGTGCGCGTCCATGCCGACGACGGTCGGCCCGTTCAGTCCGGCAGGGTTGTGGGCCGTCACCGTGCCGCTTCCGGGCGACGCGCCCGTCATCACGGGGCCGTTCTTCGCCAGCCTGCAGTTCCACAGCACATGCGACGAGCTGCCCGCAGTGGTGGCGACCAGGGCGTCGTGCGGTCCGTGCGCGTCCTGGAACAACTGGGGGCAGGGATGGCAGGAGCTCTGCGGTTTCGGCCTCCCGGGCAACCTCACGCTCTACGCGACGCTTGAGTGCCAGGGACCCTCGCCCGTGACGCCGGCGACCTGGACGACGATCAAGTCCATGTACAGGTAGGCGCGCGCCAGCCGCGCGGACGACGGGAGAGCGCAAAGGCGGGTCGCTGCGGCGGCCCGTCTCTGCATTGGTTGCCCGGTCACTGGTGCAGCACGAGCGTGATGCGCCCCTCCCCGACCACGACCGCGCCCGCCCTTGCCTCGACCGAGACGCCCTCGCCCTCGACCTCCAGACTGCGAGCGGCGCTCCGGATCCCCGGCTCCAGTGCCACGGGCTCGCCGTCGACGGTCACCCGCAGGTCCTGCGGCCAGCGGACGGTGAGCTGGCGGTAGTCGAACGGACCGCCGAGCTCGGCGGCGATGGGCTCGCCGGAGAGATACACATGCGTGCCCCCGGAGAACTCGAGCTTGAGGATCCGCATGTGGACCTCGCGGTGCTCGTCGACGGACACCATGTTCTGCCGGTCGAGGCTCACGCTCACGCTCGAGAGCTGTCGCGTGGAGATGTGGAGCTTGGGCCCGGGGCCCTCGGTGATGGACTCGAAGAGCCGTTCCTCGCCGGTCTTCGCCGCGTCGATGGCGGCGGCCCTCGCTGCGACGCGCCCGTCGAGGTCCATGCGTGAGAAGACATCCGCGGCCCTGGGCAGCGGGTCCGGCATGGCGCCGCGCAGGACGTCGAACGTCCGCGCGCACCGTCCCGACACCTCCCGCCTCCACCCGGGCTGCAGCCGGTCGAGCAGCGCGCAGACGCCCGCTCCGGTCCGCGGGAAGCGGGCCGCCGAGTACCACTCGGCGTCGGCGCGGCCGCCCGGGTCGCGGCGCAGCAGTGGCGACCCCGCGCTCTGCGGCCCTGCCGCGCCGCCGGCCTGATACCGCGGCGCAAGCTCGCGGGCGCGGTCGCCGATGTAGCGGGGCAGCCCCTCCATCGTCTCCAGCCACAGCTCGCGGTCCGCGCTCCGCGGGCCCATCGTGAGGAACCTGAGCTGTCTCACGGCCACGAACTCGGCTGCCCGCACGAGGAGCGACTCCTCGGGCGCCGAGCACGCCCTCTCGAGAAGCTCGCACTCGAGGTCCACCATCGCAAGCACGCGCGGACCCATCGCGGAGTCCACGACGAGCTCGACGGGCGCGAGGAGCTGCGGACAGGCTCTGGTGAGCAGCACGCGAAACGCCTCGGTCGCTGCGACGCCCACGGGATCGGCGGCGAAGGCCGACGACTCCAGGAAGGCCGTCGGCACCCCGCCGACCTTGCAGGCGTCCCGCGCAACGCCCGAGGACGCGAGCCGGCCGTGGTAGAGCACGATCCGCCCGTTCTGGCCTCGGACGCGCCTGAACGAGACAGGGGGACGGGGGTGATGGACCAGGTAGCAGGTGCTGTCGGGAGTCCAGAGAGCGAACGGGGTCGAGGAGAGCTCCCACCCCGGCCAGAGCGCTCCCGAGAGCGCATCCAGCTCGGACACGGTGACGAGCTCCTGCAGCAGGCGGTCCGGGTGATGGACCTCCGGCCGTACGCCGGGCGCGCACGCCGCGAAGAGAATCGCGGCCGCGGGCACGGGCCACCAGAGCGACTTCCTCATGTCGGCCCCCCGCAAGGCCGGCGTCAGGACCGCCGGCGCAGCGCCATTGTACGCCCGCGGCCCGCCGCTCACAACCCGACTCGGCAAGCCGCGGCGGGGGGGCCGTCAGCCCGCCGGTTTGGCCTCGGCGGGCCCTCTGAGGCTGCCCCTTTCGGGCGCGCCTCGCGCGGCAGAGGGCCCGCCTGTGGCCTCTCGGGGGGAGTCCGAACCGTTTCCGGCGTCGGTCGCCACCGTGGCGCCGGCCATCTTCACAACGACCATCGTGAGGTCGTCCGTCTGCGGAGCACCGTCGGCGAAGCGCGTCACGCTCGAGTAGACCCGCTCCTCGATCTCCCGCGCCGGGCGCCCGCGGTGCCGCACGACCACGTCGCGGAACCGCTCGTCGCCGAACATCTCGCCCTCGGCGTTCGCCGCTTCGGTGATACCGTCTGTGAACAGGACGAGCCCGCCGCCCGGGCCGACCGTCGCACGGCCCTCCTCGTAGCGGGCGTTCGGCGTGAACCCGAGGACGAGACCACCCTTCGTGAGCTCGACCCTCGTCCCGTCGCTTCGCAGAGTGAACGGCGGGTTGTGCCCGGCGTTGACATACGACAGCTCACCGGAGTTTGCGTCCAGCACGCAGTAGAAGAACGTGATGAACACGCCATCGTCCGTGCTCGAGCAGACGATGCGGTTGACGCGCTCGATGAGCAGGCTCTCCGGCATGCCCGTCTCGGCGAGCGCGCGCACCGAGGCCTGGACGTTCGCCATGAGGATCGCCGCCGGCGTGCCCTTGCCGGACACGTCCCCGATCGTGATCGCGAGCCTCCCGTGGCCGAGATCGATGACGTCGTAGCAGTCGCCGCCGACGTGTCGTGAGGGAACCGTGAACCCGAAGATGTCCAGCCCCGGGATCTTCGGAAACGCCTTGGGCAGAAGGCCCATCTGGATCTCCCGCGCGAGGCTCATCTCCTGCTCAAGCCGCGCCCGCACGACCGCGGCTGCCTCGATCTGCCGACGCATCTGCTCGTAGGTGTAGGTCACAAGCCCCACGGCGAGCGCGAGCACGCCGTTGACCGTCACGATCATGAGCGCGAAGCGCATCTGGTAGAACACGACGAGCGGGTTGATCAGGATGGCCAGCGCGCTCCCGAAGACGCTCCCCGCGATCAGCGACACGACCGCGAGCGGGATGCGCAGCACGGCGGGGAACCCGGTGTAGCGAGGCAGGACGAACCGGACCGTCAGCATCGCCGTGAAGCCGACGACGTTCGCGAAGACGACGCTCATCGGAACGAGCGCGGGCGAGACGACGTCCCGGCCGGCGAAGAGGCGGATCGCCGTTCCGATGCCGAGCCCGGCGACGCTGTTGGCGAGCGCCCAGAGCCAGACCGTCCTCGCCTCGAGCCTGCGCGGCCCCCTCGCCTCGCCCGGCCCGCTTGTCGCATGAGGCATCGAGTTACGCTCCCGGCGGCGCCGGCGGCGCCGGGAATGCCCCCGGCAGCGCCTCGTTGGGCTCGGCCTGCTGCTCGAAGACCTTGTCGAGCCGCGTCTCCTTCCGCTGGAGGAGCGCACCCAGACCGAGGAACACGATGAGGAACGAGATGATCGTCCCCGCGTAGGGCACCGCCGTCAGCAGGTACAGGATCGCAAGACCCAGCAGCATCATGGGGACAGGCGGGCCCTGTCCGTCCCCGCGCCTCAGGACGAGCCTCCCGACGCAGACGGCCACGTAGAACTTCGCGATGTACGCCGCGATCGCGTAGGCGAGCGCGAGCACCATCGCAAGCGGTATCGTGAGAATGAGCGCGATGGCGATGATGACGATGATCGGAACGCAGATGAACGCGATGAACCCGATCGCGAGGCTCTTGAGGGGCTTGCGCCTGATGATCGTCGCGGTGCGGTCGGCGTGGTCCCTGGTGAGCGCGATCAGGATGCTGCCGGCGATCACCGCGGCGATGAACAGGAAGATGCGGAACCCGACGCCGAGCCCCTTCGGGAACTTGAACTCGTGCTTCTCCTCGGCCTCCGTCGGCTTGAACGAGACGTTCCCATGCACGAGGTCGGGCCTGAGCGTGATCGGCGCAGGGGCGTGGTACAGGAGGTTCCCCATGATCTCGGCCTTCTCACCGAAGTCGATGCCTCCGTCGCTCGCGATGATGGCGTCGCCGAGGACCCTCCCGTTGATCACGGCCTTGCCCGTGTAGATGACGAGGTCGCCGGCGACGGTCCCGTTCATCGTGGCGACGCCGCACGCGGCCCTCAGGTTCCCCTCCACGACGGCGCCCGGGCCGATGTCCACGGTCCCGGCCAGAGCCAGCATGTCGCTCCCGACGGTGCCGCTCAGCGCTACGCTCTGGCAGAACGCACGAAGGTCATCGCCGACCCGCCCCGTGACGGAGACGTCCTGCGCGAAGACGTTCAGGTCCTGAGTGACCTCGCCTCCCACGCGCGCGGTCTGCACCCACGAGATGACATCCCCCTTCACGACGCCGTCAATGTGGAGGGCGCCTCCGAACTGGTAGATGTCCCTGGCGAGCGTGTCGCCGAGCGCGACCTGCAGGCTTCCCTTCGTCGCGAACGTGCCGGCGTCCCGGCAGACGTCGGGGTCCACGTCCACGCTCACGCCGTGGACGACCGTCTGGATCTCGAACGCCGGGATGGCGAGTCCTCTTCCGATGACGACGTCCCACTCGCCGGCCATGCGTGCCGCGACCGGCGCCGCAGCGATGACGATGAGCAGCGCCGCGCACATCAGCGCAGCGCCTGCCTCCTGTGACCGTTCTCTCGCTCTCATGGCTCCCTCCACTCGGCGCAGGCCGTGCCGGCCCGGCGATCGGTGTCCCCCTTCTGCTGCAGTCATGAGACTAGCGCGTTCCGCGCCACGGGCCAATCCTCGGCCGGTGACGCGGCGTTCACGGCGGCGGAACGGCGAAGTCGAGGGGCGAAACGGAGGCCTGGCCGGGCGGGAACACGCGCGACAGGCGCCGCCGGATGCGACCGCCGCCCGCGGGGTCGTCCGCGACCCCTACCAGGGCAGAAGCGCTCTCAGCGCCTTGACGCGGGCGCGGGAGAGCACGAGCTCGCTCTGCGCGGCGTCGTCAACGACGACCTTGTACTTGCCGCCGAACCAGGGGACGATCTCGACGACGCGCTTGAGGTTGACGATGGTCGAGCGGTGCACGCGGAAGAAGACCGAAGGATCGAGCCGCTTCTCGAGCTCGCCCATCGTCGCGTTCACGAGGCACTTCGCGTCCCTCGTGTGGGCGTGCACGAGCTCGTCGTCGGCCTCGAACCAGACGATGTCGGCGAGGTCGAGGAGCACGATGCGCCGTCCCTTCTGCGCCGGAAGCCGTCCGGCGCCCCGCGACCGGACGAGCGCGGCCAGCCGCTCGATCTCGGCGCGGATCTCGGTGTCGCTCGACAGGACGCGGCGCGCCCGCTCGATCGCTTCACGCAGCCGGTCGCGGGCGATGGGCTTCTGCAGGTAGTCCAGCGAGTTGACCTCGAACGCCTTGATGGCGTACTCGTCGTACGCGGTCGCGAAGATCACGAGCGGCGGGCGATCGAGAGCCTCGAGAACCTCGAAGCCGTTCTTGCCGGGCATCTGGATGTCGAGCAGCATCACGTCCGGCGCGAGCGCGCGGGCCTTCTCGACCGCCTCGATGCCGTTCTCCGCTTCGCCCACGCACTCGACGTCGGGGATCTCGGCGAGAAGCCCCTTGATCCTCACGCGCGCGAGCTCCTCGTCGTCCACGACAAGCACGCGGAGCGCCCGATTCATCCCTCGTCCTCCCGAGAACCGGCCCTGGCCGGGAGCCGCAGCTCGACCCTGATCCCGCCGCCCCGGCCGCGGCCGAAGCTGAACCACGGGCCCTGGCCGAACCGCGTCGCCAGCCGGTCTCTGACGTTCCGGAGCCCGTAGCCGCCCGCGAGCGCGCTCTCGAGCCGTTCGTCCGGGACGCCGGGACCGTCGTCCTCCACGCCGAGCACGAGCGTCTCCCCGTCCCTCCTCGCCTCGATCCTGACTGTCCCGCCTTCGACGCGCGGTGAGATGCCGTGGCGCACCGCGTTCTCCACGACCGGCTGGAGGATGAGCGGCGGCACGTGGACGTCGCGAGCGTCGCCGGCGATGTCCTCGACGACGCGAAGCCGCCGCCCGAACCGCGCCCGCTCCACGTCAAGATAGGCATCCACGAGCTCAAGCTCCCTCGCGAGCGGCACGGTCTCGTTCTCCGAAGCGAGGAGCGTCACCCGGAAGATGCCGGCCAGCCGCTCCAGGGTGCGCTGCGCGGCGTCCGGGTCCACTGAGACGAGCGCCGAGATGGAGTTGAGCGCGTTGAACAGGAAGTGAGGGTTGATCTGAGCCTTGAGCGCCTTGAGTTCCGAACGCGCCGCGAGCTCCCGAAGCCGCTCCTCCCGCACGCGGTTCTCCGCGAGCGCCCGGTACCCGGCCTCGATCTGGTCGCGCAGGCGCTCGTAGGCATACACGATGAGCCCGACGACGACCGCGATGACGCTGCTCACGAGGACCAGAAGGAGAAGAAAGCGCGCCTCGTAGAAGACGGTGACGGGTCTCGCGATGACGACGAGGACGGTGCCGAACGCGCCGCCGGCGAGGAGCGTGACGACCGCGAGCGGGACGCGGAGCTTCCCCGGAAGCGCGGTGTACCGCGGCAGCATGAACCGCGCCGCGAATCCGGCCGCGAACCCGATGGCGTTCGCGAACAGGACGCCCATGGGCACGAACCTGGCGAGCGCCCCGGGCGTGCCGGAGAAGACGGCGACCGAGACCCCGATGAGCCCGCCGGCGATCGTGTTGGCGCCGATCCACAGCGCGAAGTCCCGCCCCGCGGAGCGTGTCTCGATCGCCGCACGCCGCGGTCGCCTGTCGCGTGGCTCGCCGTCGGGGTCGGGCATGTCGCCTCCTCAGAGACCGCCGAGCGCGGCGAGGACGCGCTCCTCGACCTCGTGCGCCCGCCGCTGCTCGCCCTCGAACCCGTTCGTGATCATCGAGAAGACGAGGTCGCCCCGCGTCGCCGTGTGGACGATCCCGGACAGCGCGGTGACGCCGTTCAGGAGCCCGGTCTTCCCGCGCACGGCGCCGCGGAGTCCCTCGTCGCTCAGCCGACGCGCGAGCGTGCCGTCGAGCCCGCCGACCGCGAGCGAGGAGACGAACTCCGCGGCGGCCCCGTAGTCGCCCAGCATCTCGCGCAGCACGAGGAGGATCGTCCGCCCGGTGAGGCGGTTGTCGCGCGAGAGGCCGGAGCCGTCCGCGACGACGAACGAGCCGCTGTCGGCGCCCGCGGCCGCGAGGTAGCCCGCCGCGAGGGACGCCCCCCCCGCCGTCGTGCCGGGCGGCCCGAGGACCCTCGCGGAGACGGCCTTGAGAAGCTGCTCGGCGACGAAGTTGTTGCTCTGCTTGTTGACGTCCCTCAGGATCACCCCGAGCGGCTTCGACCGGTGCGTCGCGAGCACGGCGGCGCCGCCCGGCGTCACGCCGCCGATCGCGCAGCCGTCCACCACGATGCCCGCCCTCGACAGGCACCGCATGAACAGCGCGCCGAAGTGGCCGGTCGGATCGTCCACGTTCCGGTTCCACGTTCCGCCGCTCGAGCCCGCGGGGACCCGTCCCGTCACCGTGACCGTGTTCCTCCCGCGGCTCGTCGAGCGGCGCACGTCGATCGTCGACGGCCTTCGCGACGACCCCGTCTCCGCGCGGTTCACGACGCGCACGAAGTCCGTGGCGGGAACGAGCGAGACCAGAGCGGGGTCGCCCACGCGCGCCCCAGGCCGCACGCGCACGGCGATCGAGCCGAAGTTCACCGCGAGCGCGCCGACGCGGGCGTGATAGGCGCGGTCGCCCTCGGAGGCCTTCCCGGAGGCCATGCTCAGCGAGTCGAAGTACGACGCGTCGAGCACGACGTCGCCCATGATGCGCTCGATGCCCAGCGCCTCGAGCTCCTCGACGAGCTTCCAGACGCTCTCCGTGGTGAGCGACGGGTCGCCGCGCCCGCGGACGTAGAGGTTTCCCGCGAGCGTCGAACCCGTCTGCTCGCCGTCCGTCGCGAGGTCGGTCTCGAACGCGTACGACGGTCCGAGCACCGAGAGCGCGAGGGCCGCTGTCACGATCTTCATGTTCGACGCGGGGATGAGCGGCGTGTCCGCGCTTCGCTCGTAGAGGACGGGACCGCCGCGGAGCGGCTCCACGAGGAGGCTCACCTGCGCCCTGGCCAGGACGGGGTCGCGGAGGATCGCATCAATGCGCGAGCGGACGGCGAGGGCGAGCGAGTCGGAGATCGCGGGCGCGGCGGTCGGCTCGTCCAGCCGAACGCCCGGCGCGATGGCCGTCGGCGGAATGCGCGCCGGGCGAAGGACCCCGATCTGCTCCTCGGTCACGGGTGCCTTCCTGGGCACGGCGGCCGTCGGCGCCGCGCACCCCGAGAGCGCCGCGGCGGCGCCGACGCCGACGGCAAGGCACATCCCGACGGCCCAACGCGCTCCGGTCGCGGAACGGCGACTCATGCGACCTCCACCCCCGGCCCGCCCGGGCGCTCGATCGCGAGCGCGACGGCGCGCCGGAACCCGTCCATGTCCACCCCGCGCCCGGGGCATTCCTTCCGCTGCACGCGAACGCCTCCCTCGACGACCCAGCCCGTGCCCTCGAGCTCGCGGTGACCCAGCACGCGTTCGGCGGCGAGCCCGAGGTCCCGCGCGAGCCACGCGCACAGGTCCACCGCGGCGAACATCTGCTCCGGAGGCGGCGGCTCCTCACCACCGTCGTGCGCGAGGCAGACGCCGATGGCCCGGTCGTTCCACGGGCCCGCGTGCCACCCGCGCGTCTCGCGCGAAAGGCAGCGGTACAGGAGCCCGTCCCGCTCGACGAAGTAGGCGTATCCGATGGTCGGGCACCCATCGGGCGAGATGTGGTTCGGACCCGTATGATACCGCGCCGTGTCCCACACGTTCCACCCCTGCATCGCGGTGCAGTGCAGGACGACGGTGTCGATGCCGCGCGGGTCGCGGAGCTCGGGCTCGCGGTTCCTCGGAAGAACGGACGAGATGTCGTGCACCCAGCGCATGGTCGCTCCACGCCCGCGGCGGGAACCGCCGCCGGTCATGCCCACGCCCGGACGATCACGGGCGCGCCGCGCTACCTCCACGCCCGGACGATCCCGGGCACGTCCGCGAGCCGGTCGGCGAGCGCGTCCGCGCCGGCAAGCTCGTCGCGCGAGCCGAACCCCCACGTGCAGCCGAGCGCGCGCGTCCCGGCCCTCCTCGCGCCCTCGACGTCGGACCTGCGGTCGCCGACCATGACCGCCGCCCGGGGCTCGACGCCTAGCGAACGCACGATCGCGCCGATCAAGCGGCCCTTGTCGCCCTGGCCGTCGCCGGCGCAGCGGCACTCCTCGAAGAACCGCCGGACGCCGAAGTGGTCCAGCACGGCGTCCATGTACGGCCTTCCCGCGTTCGTCGCCATGGCCAGGTGCAGGCCGTCGGCCCGCATCTCCTCGAGCGCGTCGTCGGCGCCCGGGAAGAGCGACCCGCGGCCCGCCTCGATGAGCTCCCGCTCCCAGCGCCAGACCAGCTCGTCGATGTCACCGTGGTACCGTGCCGGAAGCTCCGGGAACACGCGCTCGGCGAACTCCTCGCGCGTGCAGCCGACGCCCGCGAGGATCTCGCGCTCGGTCGGCGTCGGGACAGCGAGGCCGTGCCGCGCGTTCAGGTCCGCGACGGCCCGCTCGACGGCCCCGAGCGTCGTCGCGCGCGAGGAGTAGAGCGTGCCGTCGAGGTCCAGGATGACGAGCGCAAGCCCCTTCACGTCCTCCGTCCCCCCTCCATGAACGCCAGGGTCTCGTCCAGACCCGCGATGCGGCCCCTCCCCCCGAGGGCCGTGCAGTTCAGGGCGGCCGCGGCGTTCGAGAAGTCGAGCGTCCGCTCGACCGACCATCCCTCGAGGAGCCCGTGCACGAACGCGCCGTGGAACACGTCCCCCGCGCCCGTCGTGTCCACGGCGCTCACCTCGAACCCGCGAGACCGAACGACTCCCCCGTCCGCCGTCATCGCGAGCGCGCCGTCGCTCCCGAGCGTCATCGCCGCGAACCGCGGCCCGAGCTTGAGAAGCCGCCGGAGCGCCCCCTCGCGGTCCGAAGCGCCCGTGAAGAGCGCAGGGAACTCGGACGAGGCGACGAGCAGGTCCACGAGCGGAACGAGCTCGCGCGTGCCGCCCTTGACCGTTTCCGCGTCGAGCACGACCGGGATGCCGCGCTCCTTCGCGACGGCCGCGGCCCTCGCGGCCGCCGGCGCGTCGTGCCCGTCGACGAGGAGCACGCGCCCGACGGCCACCTTCTCCGGCGTGATCTCCTCGGGCCGCGTCGCGATCTCCCGCGGCCTGTGCCACAGGATGGTCCGCTCGCCGCTCCGCTCGTCCACGACGATCACGGCCAGTTGGCTCGTGACCCCGGCGACCGTCGCGACGTCGCTCGTGTCCACGCCCTCCCGCCGGATGCTCTCGAGCGAGAAGACGCCCGCCTCGTCGCCGCCGACCTTCCCGACGTACTTCGCCCGCCGGCCGAGGCGAGCGAGCGTGACCATGGCCGTCGCCGCCTGCCCGCCGGCCGCCCTCGTGAAGGAGAGCACCGGCGCCTTCGACCCGGCCTCGGGATGCCGAGCCACCACGCACAGGTGGTCCACGGCGTTGAGGCCGAAGCCCACGGCGTCGAACGCGGCCGAAGGCGGAAGAGCGACTCCGAACGCCGCCACAGGACCTCCGGGAACGCCGGGGGCCGCGGGACCGCCCGGCACAGACGGCTCACACCACGCGGTGCATCCACTTCCCGCGTCGGAACCACAGGTACGTGAGGAGCACCTCGATCCCCGTCGCGATCACCATCGCCCACCACACCCCGGTCTCGCTCGTGCGGAGGACGTGGATGGCGGCGAGGATGAGCGGGATCTGAACGCCCCACTCGACGACCGCCGCGATCACGGTCGGCGGCCAGGTGTCGCCGGAACCCCAGAACGCCGAACCGAGCACGATGTGCATCGCGATGAACACCTGGATGACCGCGAAGAACCGAAGCAGCACGATGCCGACCTCGACGACGGCCCCGTCCTTCGCGAACGCGCCGACGATGCCGCGGGCGAACGCGAACTCGACCGCGCCGAGCGCGCCGGCCAGCACGAGCACGAGGAGCGTCGCCTTCACGACAGCGTCGTACGCGCGGTCCTTCTGCTTCGCCCCGAGGTTCTGCCCGACGATCGCGCTCGACCCCAGCTCGAGACCGACGCCGAACAGGATCCCGAGGTCCATCACGCGCACGGCGATCCCGTACGCGGCGACGACGACGGTGCCGAACCCCGCGATGAGCGTCGCGACGAGCCAGTGCGACATGCTCCTCAGCAGCCCGTTGATGCCCGCCGGCGCGCCGATGCGGAGCACCTCGAGCATGACGCAGAGGCGCGGCCGGAAGTGCGTCCACCCGCGCACGGTGATGTTCGCCCGCCCGGACGAGAGGAGCCACAGCCCGGCGGCCACCGCGACGGCCGCGGAGACCACCGTCGCCAGGGCCGCGCCGCGGATGCCCATCCCGAACCCGAAGATGAAAAGCGGGTCCAGCCCGACGTTGAGCGCGGTCGAGAGCAGCATGACGTACATCGCCTTCGGCGCGTCGCCGACGCCGCGGAGCGCCGTGTAGCCGGTGTACGAGGCGAACATGAACGGCAGGCCGTACAGGTAGATGCCCGCGTACTCGAGCGCAAGACCCTGCGTCTCGGCCGAGGCGTTCATGAGCCGAAGGACCGGCGCGACGACGGCGAGTCCGACGGCGCCCATGACGACCGCCATGCCGACCTTGAGCAGGAACGTCTGCCGGATCACGTCGCGCGTGGCCTCAACGTCGCGCTCGCCGAACCGCCGCGACACGAGGGCGACCGACCCGGTGCCCACGATCTGGTTCGCCGACCCGAGCACCCAGGCGATGGCGCCGAACAGCGTGAGGGCCGCGACGTGGGCGGTGCCGAGGCGGGCGACCCAGAAGATGTCCGTGAGGCTGTAGATCGTCATCGCGCCGAAGCCGATCATCGAGGGGATGCCCATGTAGAGCACGTTCCGAAGGACGTTCCCCCTCGTGATGTCGACCCTCGGCCGCACGTCGGCCACTTCGCTCGGTATGGTGTCGAGCTCTTCCACTCGGACTCCTCTCGGGACCTATCGGAAGCGGTGGCCGGCCGGGAACGCGGGGGGCACGGCGACGGGCAGGCGCCCCTCCATCGGCGCCTCGCCGAAGAGCGCCTCGACGGCGGCGGCCTGGCTCGCCGGGGACCCGTCGTAGCAGCAGACGAGCGCGCACGACTCCGGCACGCGCGGGAGGAACGCCGGGCCGGTGAAGGCGACGACGACGGCCCTCGCGCACGCCTTCGCGAGCCGCTCGAGCACGGAGACGAGACGCTCGCTCGGGCCCGCGCGGCCGCGCCACGCGGCGACGTCGTCGAACACGGCGACGAGGATGCACTCCGCCCGGCGGGCCGCGTCTTCCATGCGGGCGACGACGTCGTCCGGGGTCGCCTCGTCCGCCACGGACACCGCGAGTCCGCCGATGCGCGCGTTGAGCTCGGAGCGCAGCCACAGGAGGTTCACGCGCGAGGCGTCCTCGGCGAGCGCGAACGCCGCCGCGCGGGGAGGTTCGTACGCCGAGGGGGCGCAGGGAACGAGCCCGTGGTCCCGAAGGAGCGTGACGCCGCGGCGCGCGATCTCGAGGGCGACGGCGTCGTGGCCCGCGCTGCCTTCCGTCCGCGGGCAGGGGGCGCCGGGGCGGAGCTCCTCGAGCAGGCTGCAGACGTCCTCCCTGAGGCCGTCCACTGGGCCCTCCGGGTCCTCGCACGCGTCGGCCCACGCCTGGAACGCGTCGATCCGCGCGAGCGAGCGCTCGATGCGCTCCACGCTCAGACGCCCCGAGAGGACCGCCGCGTGGATCGCCTCGACGGCCTCGTTCACGTCCGTGGGAACGAGCAGAACGTCGCACCCCGCCTCGAGCGCGCGCACGGCCGCCTCTCCCGCGCCGAGCGCCTTCGCGACCGCGCCCATGATGAGCGCGTCCGTCACGACGAGCCCCTCGAACCCCATCTCCCGTCGGAGCAACCCCTGGACGACGTCCCCGCACATCGTCGCGGGGAAGCCCGCGCACCCGAGCGACGGGTACGCCACGTGCGCCGTCATGACGGCGCGCGCGCCGGCCTCGATCGCGGCGCGGAAGGGCAGGAGGTCGCGCGCCACGAGGGTCTCGCGGTCGGCGGCGACGGTCGGGAGCTCGACGTGCGAGTCGAGCAGCGTGGCGCCGTGCCCGGGGAAGTGCTTGGGCGTCGCCCCGACACCCCACGTCTGGCACCCCTGGACGAACGCCGAGCACATGTCGGCCACGGGGAGCGCCTCGCCGCCGTACGACCTCGCGCCGATGATGGGGTTCTCGGGCTCCGTGAGAACGTCCGCGACCGGCGCGAAGACGAGGTTCATGCCGACGGCGCGGGCCTCGATGCCGGTCACCCAGCCCTGCGCGAACGCAAGATCCGCGACGCCTGCCGCGCCGAGCGCCATCTGGGACGGGAACACCGTGCCGCCCTCGAGCTGCTGGCCGAGTCCCCGCTCGAGGTCGGACGCGACGATGAGCGGATGCGGCGACACCTCGACGAGGTCGCCGATGAGCTCCGGCGTCGAGTCCACGTTGCCGCCGAAGACGATGAAGCCGCCGACGCCCGCGTCCTGGATCTCGGCGCGCAGCCGGTGGTACTGGGCGACGCTGTCGTCGCCCTCCCGGCACGAGATGCCGCTCAAGATCAGCCGGGCGATCGTGCGCCTCACCGTCGAGTCTCCTTCGCGCGGCCTAGAGGCCCGCGCTGATCTTCCCGAGGACGACCGGCCGCGCGGCGCCGGTCACGGCCGGCAGGTTCCCGGCGGCGCCCAGAACGGACTCGCTTGCGAGAACGGCGAACCCCACGGCCTCCTTGGCGTCGGGGTCCATGCCGAGCCGGTCGAGGCCGACGACCGGGCACGGGTCGAAGAGCGCGGCCAGCGCGCCCATGACCGCCGCGTTCCGCGCGCCGCCGCCGCTCACAACGACCTCGCTCGCCGGCCGGCCGGAAGGAAGGAACGCAAGTGCCCCCTTCACGGCGCGCGCCGTCACCGCCGCCGCCGTCGCGAGGAGGTCGTCGGTCTCGGCGTCGCCGAGCTCCCCGATGCCGCGGCCGCCGAACGCGAGCCGCGAAAGCTCCTCGGCCGCCGCGCGCCCGAAGGTCTCCCTGCCGGTGGACTTCGGCGGGGCCTCCGCGAAGTAGGGTCGCGCGAGGAACGCCTCGACGGCGCGCTCGACCGCGCTGCCTCGGAGCGCGCGCTCGCCCCCGCGGTCCATGCGCTCCAGGCCGCCGGTGGCCGCGCTCACGATCTCGTCGATCAGCGCGTTCGCCGGCCCGACGTCGAACGCGCGCACGCCCTCGAGCTCGGGCGTCACCCAGGTCACGTTCGCGATGCCACCGAGGTTGAGCATGAGCCGCGCGCCCTCGCGCGGGCGGAACAGCAGCCAGTCCACGAGCGGGATGAGCGGCGCGCCGTGTCCGCCGGCGGCGACGTCCGCCGTGCGGAAGTCCGCGACGGTCGGAAGGCCGGTCCGCTGCGCGATGACGTCGGCCTCGCCGAGCTGGAGCGTCGCCCCGCGGCGGCCGCGGCCCGGCGGCTCGTGAAACACCGTCTGCCCGTGCGAGCCGACGAGGTGCGCGTCCGTGGGCGCGAGCCCGGTCGCCTCGATGACGGCGAGCGCGGCGTCGGCGAAGGCCTCGCCGAGATCGAAGCTGAGCCGCGCGAGTTCGGGCGCGCACGCGGCGCCCGCGGCGAGGGCACGCGCTCTGAGCCGGGGCTCGTACGGCCGACAGACGAACGCATCGAGCGACGCCTCAAGCGCGGCGCCCGACCCGCGCACGCGGACGAGCGCGGCGTCGATGCCGTCGCACGATGTTCCCGACATGAGGCCGACGACGCGCCGCTCGGGGAGCGACGCGATGTCCGCGAGCGTCCGCGCCAGTCGCCCCGGAGGCCCCACCGTCGCCGTCATGCGCCCCCCTCGAGCGCCTTCGCCACCGACCCGCCGCTTCGATCGAGCAGGCGCCGCGCCTCCTCGGCGCCGGCCCCCGTCTTCTTCATGACGAGCGCCACCTTGACGGACCCGCCCGCCGACTCGATGAGCGCGGCGGCCTCGTCGTGGGCCGCGCCCGTCGTCTCGGCGAGGATGCGGCACGCGCGGTCGCGGAGCTTGTCGCACGTCGCCGTGAGGTCCACCATGAGGTTCTCGTAGGTCTTCCCGAGGAGCACCCAGGCGGACGTCGTGATGGTGTTCAGCACGAGCTTGGTCGCCGTCCCGGCCTTCATGCGCGTCGAGCCGGTGACGACCTCGGGACCGACCGCCGGTGCGATGACGACGTCCGCGCCGGCGGCGTCCTTCTCGGTCGGGCTGCAGCAGATGAAGACGGTCGCGGTCCCCGCGCGCCTGGCCTCGCCGAGGGCCGCGAGCACGTACGGCGTCACGCCGCTCGTCGCGATCCCCACGACGACGTCGGCGGGGCCGGGCGCGCGCTCGCGGAGGTCGGCCGCGCCGGCGGCCGCGTCGTCCTCCGCGCCCTCCTTCGCCCGCACGAGCGCGCCGTACCCGCCGGCGATGATGCCCTGCACCGTCTCCGGGTCCGTCCCGAACGTCGGCGGGCACTCGGCGGCGTCGAGCACGCCCAGCCGCCCGCTCGTGCCGGCGCCCACGTAGAGGAGCCGGCCGCCGCGGCGAAAGGCCGCCGCCACGAGCTCGACCGCCGCGACGAGGGCGTCCTCCTCCGCCGCGACGGCCGCGGGCACCGTGGCGTCCTCCGCGTTGATGAGGCGCACGATGCTCCGCGCGTCCATGCGGTCGAGGCCGCGGGAGCGCGGGTTGCGCTGTTCGGTGAGAAGCGAGCCCATCCGCGACATGTCGCGGCGGGGGCGCTCGAAGCGGCTAGATGGAGCCGGCAAGGAGGTCCTCCCGTGGCTCGACGGGCCGGTCGCGGCCCTGGGACCCGCCCGCATCGTCCGGCGGCCCCGCGGCCGCGCCGTCCGCGCGCGCCCCGCGCAGTCGGCGGAACAGGAGCGTCCAGAACGCGAAGCGATAGGTCCCGAACGCGCCCGCCGCCGTGATCCCCACCGCGACCGCGACGGCGACCCCGAGCACGAGCGCGACCGTGACGTGCGCGCTCCCCAGGATGACGAGCGGGATGGCCAGCACGAGAACCGCCACGAAGAGACCGAGCCCCCAGACGATCGTCGTCAGCGTCGCGACCAGCCACGCGACGAGAGCTGTCCAGAAGTGCTGTCTGGTCACGCGCCACCCGACGCCCAGCGCGGCGAGGATGGGCGCGCGCTCGACCACGAGCGCTCGTTCGGCGAACGTGACGGTGAAGGTGAGCGCGAACACGAACGCGAGGTAGGGCAGGACGAGGACCGCCCCGATGACGACGGCGATCACGACGCCCGGGACACCGCCGGCGAGCGGCAGCGCGACCGGCACGACGCAGACGAGCGTGCCCACGAGGAACGCGGCCACGCCGAGGGCGAGGAGCGCGAGCATGCCGAGGAAGGAGCGGACGCCGGAAGCCCCGGCGCCCTCAAGCGTCGGTCGCTCCCCGGCGTCCGCGGCCGACGATGCCGCCACGAGCCCGGCGCGGGCTATGAGGTTCGCGACCAGAAGGGCGATCCAGACGAACACGAGGACGGCGACCAGCGCGGACAGCGCGCCGAAGTTCGGCAGGATGTCCGTCCGAAGCGACGGGCGACCCTGCTCGACCCAGCTCAGGACGTTCTGGCCGCTCACGGACGCGAAGAACCCGAGGACCCACAGGGCCTTGTGCTTCCACGCGAAGCCGACGGAGCGGGAAACGATGTCCCAGTGGTCGATCCTCAGAGGGCCGTTCACGGTGCCGTCCTTGAGCGGGCGTGAGAGTCCTCTGGAGTATAGGGACGGCTCGTGAGGGGTGTCAACGGAAAGGGCCTGGGCACGGGGGCGCGAGGGGGCGCCACGACCCGCAACGCGCCGCGGGGCCCCGGCTCCTGTCCGGGGCCCCGTGTCGTCGCGTCACAGTGACCGTGCGTGCTACTCGAACAGCGCCTTGATCCCTCCCCACGTCGTGGGCTCGACCGGCGACGCCCCGTTCGGCTGCCCGGGCGACGGCATGAGCCCGGTCGCCGGCGGGTTGAGCGGATTGAGACCGTCGAAGACGCGCCACTCCGCTCCGCCGTCGGGGAGCCGCCCGTACGCGCGGTCATCCAGCGTCTGGCTCGTCGTGTAGGTGACCTGGTCCACGACCGTCACGAGGTCGGCCGCGACGAGCTTCACCGTGTCGCCGCCGTTGTTCAGGGACAGGCCGTACTTCGGGAACCCGTTTGCGTCTTCCCAGTCGTAGGACTCGTTGCCGTACACGACAACGTGCGCTCCCGGCTGGAGCACCCCGTCGAACCCGAAACGCCACTCCCCCGTTGCGTCCGTGAGCCGCCACCCGGTCAGGTCCACGGCCGCCGGCCCCGTGTTGTAGATCTCCACCCACTCGTCGTCGAGCGAATCGTACGTGTCGTCGCCGTCCGTCGGCGACCAGTCGCGCGCCGGGTCGGCCAACACCTCGTTGAGCACGATCGCCCCCTCGGCCGCCGCCGGCCCGAGGACCACGAGTCCCGCGAGGAACACCGCCACCACCGTCAACACCGCCCTCATCCTCACGCCTCCGTCCAGGGGATGCCGCGCACCAGATGACAACGCAGTTCACAGGGGAGAACGAAGGGGGCCAGGGAACGGAACGGCACAAGCACAGACCGTTCCAACCCTGGCCCCCTCGAACCGACCGCCGGGTGGTCCCGGCCGCGTCAGCGCGACGCTACTTCAGGAGCACCATCTTCCTGCTCACGTTCTCTTCGCCCGCCGTGAGCTTGTAGAAGTACACGCCGCTCGCCACGCGGTCGCCGGTCGCGGCCATGCCGTTCCACTCGAGCTGGTGCTCGCCGGCCAGCATTCGCCCGTCCACGAGCGTCGTCACCTTGCGGCCCGCGGCGTCGTAGATCTCAAGCCTGACCTCGTTCGCCTCCGGCAGGATGAACCGGATGGTCGTCGTCGGGTTGAACGGGTTGGGCGTGTTCTGGAGAAGCCCGAACCGCCCGCTCAGGCTCCCGTCAGGCACGCCGACCGGGTTCACCGCGATGTCCGAGTTCCCGCGCGGCTCGAGCTTGTAGTTGCCGAAGGCGAACTTCACGATGCCGAGCACGCAGACGTCGTCGTTCAGAACCGGCACATAGTCGTAGTCCGCGTAGTCGTCCACGCGGCAGGTGTCCGCCGCCGTCCCGTTCGAGATCATCCACTCGCCGTAGCCGATGTCCGGATCCAGGACCGTCGCGCCCTTGACGTGCACGAGGACGCCCTCGTACTTCTCGCCCGTCGTGACGGTCTGGAGCTCGTTCGACTGGATGTCCACCGGGGCGGGCTGCGCGACCCCGCTCGCCGTCACCACCGCCGCCTCCGGGAAGTGGAGCGCGATCTCGGTCTCCCGGAAGTTCTCCTGCACCTTCCCGCACACGACGACCCGGTCGCCGCGCTGGAAGCTGAGCGAGCCGGTGCGGTCGTACACCAGGATGCCGTTGAACGCGCCGGACCCGTCCTGAATGAAGAAGATGTAGTTGCTGAAGACGCCCGGCGGTGCGGTCACGACGCCCTCGACGTTGATGGGAAGCCCGTCCATGGGCGAGACGTCGCCGCCGCCGGCCACGTACTGCACGTTGTAGATCGTCGAGAGGCCGACGTAGAAGCTGTAGCTGCCGACGGTGGGCTTCCGAGCCGTCATCTGGCCGTCGGTGGCGGTGACGTAGTAGTAGATCCTCGTTCCGTTCGAGAACGGGCCGATGGAGGCCTGGTACATCGCCCTCGCGGGCGTCATGGAGACGCTCGAGTACGGGCCGGCCTCGCTGGTCGCGTAGTAGAGCGTCGCCGCCGTGATGCCCACGTCGTCGTTGCAGTCGGCCGAGACGGTCACAGCCGAGGACGAGGTCGGCGGGACCGGCGAGTAACGGACGGTCCCGATGCTCGGCGGGCCGATGACGTCGCCGCTCTTGCGCGGGTTCGTCTTGTACTCGCTGTAGTTGTAGAAGACGATGCCGCGAAGCTCCGTGATGATGTCGCCGAGCGCCGGCACGTACTCGTAGTAGCCAGCGTCGTCCACCATCGCTTCAATGTTCGACGAATCGCGCAACTTCCACTGGCCGTACGCGTCCGGGAGCGCCGTCACGGTCGCGTTCTGCATCCGGATGAGCTGCCCCTCGTACTTCTCCGCCGAGATGACGTTGGTAGGTGCGACCGCCGCCGTCGTGACGGTCGTGTAGCCGTAGTTCGCGTTGCCGGTCGAGTGCACGACGAGCGCCTCCGAGAAGTGCAGCGAGACCTCCGTCTCGTCGAAGTACTCCAGGACGTTGCCGCAGACGGTCACGTCGTCACCTTCGTTGATGGCGCCCGTGTAGGACGGCGCGTAGATCTTGATGCCCTTGAACGCGCCGGTCCCCTCGTGGATGAAGAAGTAGCTCGAGCTGAACGTGCCCTTGGCCCCGGTCACGATGCCGCGGACGTTGACCGGACGACCCACGAGCTGCGACTGGTTGCCTCCGTCGGGCACGAACTGCACCGTGTAGATCGAGGTGTACCCGATCGAGTAGCGGTACGGCCCTGCCGCGCCCTCCGCCGGGAAGTTCATCGCGGCGCCGTAGTTGTCGACGGCCCGGACGTAGTACTCGACCATCGTGCCGTTCGGGAACGGCGGGACCTGACCCGTGTAGAGGGAGTCGCCGGGCGCCGCCGTCGCGGGCACGCGCGCCCACGAGCCGCCCTCGCCGCGGTAGTACACACTCACCGAGTCGATCGTGCCGTCGTCGGTGATGATCGCGCTCACCGCCGTCGAGAGAGTCTGGCTGGGCGGGATCGGCGAGTACCTCACGCTCCTGATCCACGGCGGCGTGTTGGTGACGTTCTGCTCGCCGGGGGTCGGGGCCTGCATCGCGAAGTCCACGTTGCTGTTGTCCGTGTCCGCCCCGGCGGGGCTGCGGCCGAGCGCGTAGCCGAGGTACGGGATGATCGGGAACGCGTTGTTGTTGGACCCGTCGTCGCCGGGGCAGGGATCCGAAGCGCACAGCGTCGCGTCCTTGTACTCGACCAGATCAACGAGGGTCGTGAGCGTGGCCGAGGTGTAGAGGTACACGACGTCCGCCTTGCTCGTCGCCCCGCAGATCCTGCCGTAGCCCCTGCCGCCGACGAGCTGGATCTCGTCGCTGTAGGAGTCGAAGTCCAGCTGGACCATGTTGGGGACGTTCGGGTTGTCGAACTCGGCGAAGTTCGTCTGGTTGTCGTACATCTCGAAGTCGGGGTAGAAGCCGTAGACCTCGTAGAAGCCGTCGTCGCCGTCGCCGCCGTCCTTGGCGACGATGATGTACCCGCCGGCCGGGATCCACGTGCCGCTCGGGAACTGCCAGCGGTCCTCGCCGCCGCAGACGCCGCCACCGCCGGCGGTGGAGCCGTACTCGGTGCCGGTGAGGACCCATCCGGAGATGTTGATGGCGGACGCGGTCGGGTTGTAGAGCTCGATGTACTCAGCCCCGTCGTAGGTGCCCGGGGGGTTCGCCATGATCTCGTTGATCACGACGTTGTTGCCGCCCGGGGCGGCCGCCGCCGTCGCTGCGGCGAGAGCGAACACAGCTGCGGCGAGTGCGAATGCCCTCATCATCGCCTGACCTCCTTCGGTCGCTTGGACACCCAGATCGCGCTGCTTCAACCGGTCATCAAGGGTCGGTGACACCGCCCGACGAACGGACAAGCACGACCGCCGCCCTCTGGCCGATCGAACCGCAGGACCGAGCGGCTGCCGACACTGCCCCAAAGCAGTATATCACATTCCTTGTCGTGTGTCCAGCGTGGAGCCACGGGGGGCACGGACGTGCCTCGCGGGCCGTCTGTCGCCGGCCCGCCGGCCTAGTCGTATGCTCCGGCCTCTTCCGCGGCCGGCGGGACGAGCGGCTCCATGCCCTCCATGGCCCGCGCGAGCGCCGGGTCCATCTGCGCGTCATCGTCGCGCAGCCAGCGGCCGTCCATGGGGTTCCCGATGGGCGAGTGGCGCCGGATGTAGTGGACGACGGCCTCCATGTCGGTGGTCGAGGTCGTGATCTTCTGTTCCTGGGGCACTTTCGGCAGCATGTAGAGCCCCGCGTTGCCGGCGACGAGGAAGTCCGTGGTCACGATCCTGTAGGTGCGCTCCGGGCTCCACGGCTCTCCGCCGATCTCGAGCGTCGTGACGCGGTCGTAATCGGGCCGCGTCTTGCTGTACACGACCCTGCCCCCGGCGATGTAGAGCCCGTGGTGGTCGGCGCTCACGCGGTACTCGAGGATCTCCTTGAGCAGCCGTCCGTCGACCTCGAGGATCGTGAGCCGGTTGCCGAAGGGGAGCACGCGGAACACCTGCCTCGCCGTGACCGGGCCGGCGGGGATCTCGTCTCGGATGCCGCCCAGGTTCGAGAACGCGAAGTCCGCGGCGGCCTCCTCGAGCATGGCGTTGCAGACGACGTTCCCCATCCGCGTCTCGCCCTCGCCGCCCCTCGTGAGGTCGATCTCGGCCCAGCCGATGATCTCGTCCATGCCCTGTTCGGCCTCGGCGACCATCGCGCCGATCATCTCCGAGGTCGCGCCGTCGGGCCACCACTCGTCCTCGAAGAGCGTGATGAGCGCCCCGCGGTAGTCGGCCAGCTCGTACCCCACGAGGGTCTTCGTCCCCCGGTCCACGAGAAGGTCCACGTGACCGAGCCCCGACCCGCGCCCGTACGTCTGGAAGGCCAGCGTGTGGGTGGACGGTTCCTCCCACGGCTTGTCGAAGCCCTTGTGGATGTGGCCGCCGAAGATCACGTCGATGCCGGGCACCTTGTGCGCGATCTCCATCACGCTCGGGCCCCACTTGCTCTGCTCGAGCGGCTCGCGCGCCCCCGAGGCGGCCTCTTCCTCGCTCCGGATCATCTCCGCGTACGCGGCCACCGGATCGTAAGGAAGGCCGACGTGTCCCGTGACGAAGACGAGGTCAGCCCCGCGCTCCCTCACCTCGCGGACGTACCTCTCGATCGTCGGGATCTCGGGGAGGAAATCCACGCCCGCGACGTGGTCGGGGAAGGCCATCTTCGGCGTGTCGGTCGTCGTGACGCCGATGATGGCGACCTTCACCCCGTCGTACTCCCTCAGGATGTACGGCACGATGCCCTCGATGGGCTCGCCCGTGCCTTCCTGGACGAGGTTCGCGGACAGCACCGGCATCTGAGCCGTCCGCACGAGGTGCCACAGGTTCTCCGCGCCCTCGTCGAAGTCGTGGTTCCCGATGGTCCAGGCGTCGAGGCCGATGTGGTTGAAGTACTCGACCACCGCCTCGCCCTTCCGGTAGTTCCCCACCGGCGTGCCCTGGAAGATATCGCCCTGGTCGAGCAGGAGGACGTGCCCGCCCTCCTCGGCCGCCCGGCTCCGCAGCCGCTCGATGTACGTCATCGCCGACGCGCCCCCCCCCAGAGGGGGCGGGAACTCGCGGTTCATGAACGTCGCGCCCGACGGGTCGATTCCACCGTGGATGTCGTTCGTGAAGACGACCGACAGGCGCATGACGCCGTCATCGGGCCCGCCCGCGCAGGCCGTCGCGGCCGCCAGCGAGAGGACGGCGAGAAGCCCCAGCGCGACCACCGACTTCCGTTCCATGTCGCTCCCCCGCTCCTAGAACCTGTGGACGATCGTGGCCATCGCGAGCGTCGTCGTCTCGCGCAGGCGGCCCAGGTCCGCGTCGTACTCCCGCACGCCCATCTGGCCGGCCAGGTCGAGCCTGACGCCGAGGACGTCCACGCCGACGCCGCCCGAGAACGCGGCCCGCGTGATCCTGTTGTCGAAGTAGGCGGGCTGATACGAGAAGCCGAACCTCGCGTGCGACCTGTTGTAGAACTGGTGCTCCACCCCCACCCGGTACTCGACCGTGTCCTCCATCTCCACGTCGTCCGTCATGCTGTCCTCGAACTGCGACCAGCGCACGTACTCGACGTCGAACGACACCGTGGTCATGATCTCGTTGCGGGGGTGGTACTCGACGCCGAAGGCGATGGCGTCCGGGTGGCGGTGCTTGAACGTCCCGGCCACGGGCTCCTCCGCCCCGTGCGGCAGGAGGCTGTAGTCGCCGCGGAGGTTGAACCCTGACCGGTACACGAGCGCCAGGTCCACGCGGTGCAGCGTCTCGACGAGCACGCCCAGCGAGACCTGCGTCCCGCTCACGTCGTCGAAGCTCGCCGTGGAGACGACGTGCTCGCTCGAGTACGGGTAGACGTCGCGCGCGGACGCGTCGTACGTTCCGCGGAGGAAGTCAACGCCCAGACCGACGTACACCTCCGGGCGCACCTCCTCGGCGAGCGTGATCGAGAGCGCGTTGACACCCCCGTCCCCGTCCAGGTACGAGTCGTAGTCGATCGCGTCGGAGTCGTTCCGGTACTGGACGTGGTAGCCGTAGCTCATGTCCAGCCTCGGCCGGAACCCGACAGCGACCGCGGGCGCCCAGTCGGTGCAGCCGCCCGGCCTGACGGCCACGGTGCCCACGTACCGGTCGTAGATCTTCGAGTTCCACGCGTAGGTGTTGTACGCGATGATCCCGTCGAAGCTGTCGTACAGCGGCGCCTGCCGCGCTTCCTCGGCGACGACCCCGAGCAGGGACAGCGTCGCCTCCACGCCCTTCGTCTTCGCCGCGAGCGCCGGGTTGAGGTTCGCGCCACGCGCGCCGTCCGCCGACGCGAGCCCGGCCCCACCCATTGCGAGCGCCCTCGCGTCGTACTGGGGCATGGCGTCGCCGTACTGCCAGCCCGCGAACGTGTAGGCCGACGCGTCGCCCGCGCAGAGCGCGACCGCCGCGAGCGCTGCCGCCGTCATCGTGAGTCTCATGTCCGTCCTCCCTGTCTGCCCGTCCCCGACCGCGCCCCGCGGGGCGTCCGCCCGCCGCGGGGACGGCGTGCTACCAGGAGTAGTCCAACTGCACCTTGAAGGCCGACATGTCGTTCCTGACGTACCACCCGTCCGGCTCGGGATTGCCCGGCGGGTTCGCGTTGTACTCCCGCGCGTCCACGTAGCTCAACGGATACGCGTGGTCGTTCGTCCACCGGACCTTGAGGGCGAGGCGGTCAGACAGGCGGTCGGAGATCGAGATCCAGTAGCGAAGCGCCCGCCCGTCCATGACGGAGAACTCGCCGTCCTCGAAGGTCCACAGGAACCCGTCGTAGTACGTGGCCGACAGCGTCATCTTCAGCCAGTCGCTGAAGTTGTGCGTGACGGCCGCCCCGACGGCGTACGAGGGCACCGCCGCCGAGCCGTACTCCGGGTGCCCCCCGGTCGGGTCCGGGTCGCCGGACAGGCGCGGCCGCGGCGGCCACGCGATCCACGAGCGCGACACGAGGAACTCGACCTCGTCGTACTTCGAGAGCCGGTACTCGAGGTTGAAGCGGCTCTCGACCTGGTCGTAGCTCACGGGGGACAGCCAGTTCGTGCCGAGCCGACCCTGCCACTTCTGCCGCAGCGTCATGATGATGTTGTAGATGGGCTGGAAGCGCGTCTTGAGCACCAGCCGTGAGTAGTCCGCGCCGTCGCTCTTCCGCTCCCACACGTCGTACTCGAACGAGGGCGTCATGCGGTCCGAGTAGCGGTAGCGCGACTCGATGTACAGCCCGCGCTCCGGCTGAGGCGTGAACGAGTTGTCGTACAAGAGGCCGTAGATGGGGTCGGTGAGGTAGTACTGGTCCTCGAGGATGGTGCCCTTGTAGCGGCCGTACTCCCCGAACGCGCGGTTGTAGGGGTTGTCGAAGGCGACGTCGTAGTCGCGGTAGAGCGCGAGCAGCGTGAGGTTGCTGTACGACGCGTACGCGTTGACCACGAAGGCGCGCGGGTCGTCGGCGAAGCTCGCGAGGTCGCCGTCGCTGTCGAGCCCCGCGTACTCGCCGGCGAGCGCCACGTTGTCGTGCACCCATTGGAAGTCCGCGCCGTACACGCGGCGGAACTTCCCGGGGCTCGTGTAGCTGCTCCAGTACTCGCTGTCCGCGGTCGTGAGCTTGTCCTCGTCCGGGTCCTTGACCATCCACGACACGTCGCTGGTGCCGTTCGGATCGAACGCGGACTTGAAGTAGCGGTTGTACCGGCTCTCGTATCCGGACACGCCGATCCAGGTCCCCGGGCCGAGCACGTACTTGAGGTTGCCGCCCAGGGTCTGCTCGTGAAGGACGTCCCGCATCGGACGGAGCCCGCCGGCCTCGAGGTCGTCGTTGCTCACCCGCGGCGACATCACGATGTGCTGGTTGGCGGTGCCGTCGGGGTTCAGGACAGCGTCCTTCCAGTCGTCGGAGTAGAACAGCACGCCCTTCCACTTCCCCATCGTGGCCTCGGCCGCGACGCCGTGGAGCGCGAACTCCTGCGTGGGCGAGAGGTCGCCGATGACGCCCAGGTAGCGCTTGTTCCACCCGTAGCCCGTGTTCCTCGGCTGGCGGTAGTCGGTGTTCTGCATGACGAGGCCCTGGCCGAACGCGACGGCGTAGTGACCCACGATGACGTTGTCGAGGCGCACGGGGCCGAGGTCGCGGTCCTTCACGGTCACGTGGTACTTGACCGCGTCCAGTTCGTCGCCGCTGCCGAGCCCCTGGTACACGAGGACGCCCGCGCGGATGTCCCTGCCCCAGCGCCCGCGGACCTTGTGCTGCCTCACCGGGGCCGCGTCGTCGAGCCCCAGGCGCTTCCACCACGAGTCGTAGGCGCCGTCGGCCGGGTTGCGGTCCTCGCCGAGGCACTCCTGGATGTCGAAGAAGTGCGGGGAGCTCGACACGCGAAACTGGTAGCTCCCGCGGAAGCCCAGGTCATCGGCCGGGTCCGCGTAGCGCACGAAGTTCCGCGCGTTGTAGTAGCCCCAGTACGTGAGCCCCGGCACGTTGCGGAGCTGCGACTGCTGTTCGATGCGATTCCGGCGCGTGTGACGGTAGATGGCCGCGGCGTCGGTCGGCGGGATCGCCTGGAGGTTGGCGATCTGCTCGAACGTCGCGGCGTTCACGTTGACCGGGTCCTTCGCGAGATCGACCCAGTAGTCGGTGATGGCCTCGTTGGCCCCCTCCTCCGCCTCCCACTGCCGGATCCGGAAGTAGATCTCGTTGACCCTCCGGAGCTCCTCGTCGTCCACGACCACCGGGACGATCTTCACGAGCGGCCGGAGCGCGGCGAGGTCCTCCGTCGTCACGCCGGGCACCTTGAGGAGGTCGTAGACGCTCCCGAAGTACGCGTGGTACTCCTTGCGCTCCCAGATGGCGCGCGCGACCTCCTCCGAGACCGGGAGCTTCCGGATCTCCTCGAGGGTCGCACGGTTGAGGTCCAGCTGTGCCGCCGGGACGTCCGCCCCGCTCGCCGCGGCGGCGACCAGCCAGACTCCAACGAGCGCAGCGAACCCCAGCATCGTTCGTCGTCTCATCGTGCCTCCCAAGAGCGCCTCAGAACTTCACGCCGAGGCCGAAGGTGTGCGACCCCGGCAGCACCGGGTGCGAAGTGTAGCTGTAGTCGAGGCGGAGCATCTCCCAGCGCGCCCCGAACCCCGCCGACATCCTGTTGGGCTGGTTCTGGAGCCCGCCGCGCATCGTGACGTAGTCGTTGATCTGGAACTCGAACCCGCCGCACGCGCGCAGCTCCTCGTCGTCCTGCTTCTGGACCTCGATGGACGTCTGCACGCCGCTGTAGGGGCTGTAGCACACGCCGCCCGAAAACCACTGCGGCAGGTCCTTGGCGTTCGGGTCGCCCATCTTCGGGTTGTTGATGTTCTTCACGAAGACGCCGAAGCGGGTGCGGCCCCTGAGCGTTCCGAGGACGCCGACGTCGAGACCGACCGCGTTGGCCGACCCGAGGTCCTCGCCGCCCACGCTCTCGGTCGGGAACGAGAGCCCGAAGAGCGAAAGGCCGTAGCCGAACGAGAGCGACGAGTGCGGGTCCTGCATGACCGTGAACCCGTGCGCCGCCGTCACGGCGTACTCCCGCTCGAGGTCACTTCCGCCGTACTCGACGGACAGGTAGCGCACCCCCACCCCCACCGTCCCGAAGCCCGTCGGCACCGCCGCGGCCGCCGACCCCAGCTTCAGGAAGTCGTACCCGTACAGGTCCACGTACGACGAGTACGCTCCGCGCCGGCTCTGCAGCGCGAGCGCGGCCGGGTTCGTGAACACGGCCGTCTCGTCGTCCGACAGCGCGACGAACGCGCCGCCCATGCCCTGCGCTCTCGGCGACAGAACGAGGTTGTCGAAGAACCCCGAGCCGCACGCCGCGCCGGGCAGAAGGGCCGCCACGAGGGCGCCGGCCGCGATCCATCCAAGACGTCTCACCGCTGCCTCCTTGGGGTCGCTCTCGACCCCCCGGCTCCACGCGAGCCTCCCGATCAGTTCAGCTTCATGCCCACGACGATGGGGACCGCGGCCTCGGACCCGTCCCCTCCGTTCCGCTCGCTCGCCTTGATGTGGCAGATGTACGCGCCGGGCGGGACGAGCTTGCCGTCATCGCCCCTGCCGTCCCACGCCAGGCGCGACGCGCTCAGGGACAGCCCGCTCGCCAGCGTGCGGACCGACCGCCCCTTGAGGTCGAACACCCTCACCTCGATCGTCGTCGCGCGCGGGGCGTTCCACGCGATCTCGACCATCTCCCCCGCGTCCGCGTCGAGCACGCGCGCCGTCGCGGCGATCGTCGCCTTCTCCGCGTAGTTCGTCGCGCAGGTCACCATGTCGCTCTCGTAGCGCGGCGCGAGCTCGTACCCGTCGAGGTACGGCACGGTGCGGTCGTACTGGAGCACCGCGCCGGTCACCCTCACGCTGTCGCCGACGGCGAACCGCGAGAAGTCGAGCGCGGTGAAGTTCTGGTAGACCTGCACAACGCCGGTCCCGTCCGAGATGTAGTACGAGAATCCGTCCACGCGACCGACCACGCCTGAGGTCTGGATCAGGCGCCCCTCGTTGCGCTCGTGGTTCACCTCCCCGCACCACATCACGGTCGGCTGCACGATGTCGAAGCCGCGGGCGACGACCACGATGGACGCGTTCAGGATCTCCGTCGTCGAGCCGGGCGGCGTCGTCATCGGGTTGTCGTAGTTGATGCTCCGGTATTCCATGACCATGCCGC
>VGIX01000015.1 GCA_016867725.1 Candidatus Effluviviaceae Genus I sp. | reverse complement strand
AGACCCAGCACCGAGATGACGATCGCGAAGAGCTTCATCGTCCCCTCCTCTCGCTGTCGCGTCTGTACATCGCCTTGATGCTCCCCCAGCTCGTCGCCTCAACGGGCGCGCCGCACGGCCCCGGGCAACCGTCCTCGTGCGCCCCGATGAGCACGCCCGCACCGTTGTTCTCCGGCAGGCATGGGGAGTCCTCGCACAGCGTGTGATCGCCCGCGAGGACGCCGCAGAAGAGCGGGTCGGTCGCCACGTTGTGGTTCCCGGCTTCCTGCCCGGCGATGATGCCCGTCCAGTCGCCGCCCGCGTTCCCGTAGATCGCCGTGGCCGTGCAGCTCACGGGACAGCCGTCGCTCGCGGCCGCCTCTCCGACGGTGCTGAATCCGATGATCGTCCGAGACACCGAGACCGTCGTGCCGGTCCACGCCGCGATGCCGGCGCCGCCGATCGTCGCGCCGTTCAGAACGAGCGTGCTCCCGCTCACCGACGGCGTCGAACAGCCGGCGAACGCGATGGCGCCGCCGTACGCCGCCGTGTTCTCCGCGATCGTGCAACCGGCCACCGCAGGGCTGGCGCACGAGTCCACGGCGACAGCGCCCCCTATGGACGCCGAGTTCCCGGTGAAGGTGCAGTCCGCCAGGGTGGGCGCCACGCTGTGCGACATGGCAACCCCGCCGCCGTACGTCGCGGAGTTGCCGGTGAACGTGCAGTCGCTCGGCCCGGGTGTCGCCGCGGTCAGATTGAAGGCCCCGCCCGCTATCCCCGCCTCGTTATCGGTGAACGTGCAGCCCGCGAACACGACGCCCTGGCTCTGCTCGTAGAGCACACCGCCCCCGTGCTCGCTGGCCGTGTTCCCCGTGAACTCGCAGTTGGTCACGCTGCCGCCGCGGGTCCACCACGTCTCGAGGCCGGCGCCCACGACGGCCGAGTTCCCCTGGAACGTGCAGTGGTCGAGGAAGATCTGGCACTCCTGGTCCGACATGAGGCCGGCTCCGCCATGCCCGGAGGTGTTCTCGATGAAGTCGCAGTGGGAGAACGTCGGGGCCGCGTGGTCCCAGCAGTAGACGCCTCCACCGTACGGCTCGTTGCCCGGCGGCGAGACCGCCCGGTTCCCCTGGAAGACGCATGCGCTGAAGACGGGCGCCGCCCCCGGGTGGTAGGCGCAGACCCCGCCGCCCCACCAGGCCTCATTCTCTCCGAAGTAGCAGCCCGTGAAGGTCCCTCCCGCCCCGCTGAGCACGATGCCGCCGCCGGCGATCTCGGCGTCGTTGGCGACGAAGCTGCAGTCAGTGAACGTCCCGGTCCCTCCGTTGTAGAAGACCGCGCCGCCGTGCATCGTGACGCTGTTCAAGTGGAACACGCAGTAGTCGAACGTGACGTCCGAGCTGTCCGAGTACACCGCCCCCCCCCAGTCGCTGTGACCGAGCAGGAACGTGAGGCCCGAGAACACCACGCCGTTCGCGTTCTCGACGTCGAAGATGCGTCCGGCAAGCTGCCCGTTGATGCTGGCGCTGCCCGGGCTCCCCGACTCGCCCGCGATGGTGAGCGGCTTGTCAACCACGAGACCATGCTCGTCGTGCGAGCCGTCCGCAAGAAGGAGCGTGTCGCCGGCCGAAGCGGCCGCGATGCCGGCGGCGATAGTGGGCTCGTCGGAGGGGATGCGGATGACGGCCGCGGGAGCAACCGAAACGAGGAAGACCAGGGACACTGCGGCAGCCACCGCGGCGCGGGCTGCGCTCAAGACGCGGTTCATGCAACACCTCCTAGCCGGGCTTCGGCCTGCCGCTCCTCTCCTCCGCCTGCGACAGCACCGTCCCCCGCGGCACGCTGTGCGTGAGCCACACGCCGCCGCCGATAACGGAGCGGCGGCCGATGGTCACGCGCCCGAGGATCGTCGCGCCGGCGTAGATGATGACGTCGTCCTCGACGATGGGATGCCTCGGGACGCCCTTGATCGGGTTGCCGTGCTCGTCCTTCGGGAAGCTCACCGCGCCGAGCGTCACACCCTGGTAGAGCCGCACGCGCCGTCCGATGACCGTCGTCTCGCCGATCACGACGCCCGTCCCGTGGTCAATGAAGAACGACTTGCCGATGGTCGCGCCGGGGTGGATGTCAATGCCCGTGCGGCTGTGCGCGTGCTCGGAGAGGATGCGCGGGATGAGCGGCGCCCCGAGACGGTACAGCTCGTGCGCGAGCCGGTGGTACGTCACCGCGAGCATGCCCGGGTAGCAGAAGATCGTCTCCTCCGGTGACGCCGCCGCCGGGTCGCCCTCGAACGCCGCCTCGGCATCGGTCGCGAGGAGCGCCTGCACGCGCGGGAGCGACGTGAGAAACGCGCGCGTGATCTCGAACGCGTCCTGCCCGTGCCGGTTCCGCCCCTCGCCCATGACCCCGAACCCGCACTCGATCTGCTCCGGCAGCGCGCCGAGCACGGCGTCGAGCACCACGCCCGCGTGGAACTTCATGGACTCGTCCGAGACGTCGCTCTTGCCGAAGTAGCCGGGGAAGAGCGCCGTGCGGAGCTGCTCGACGAGGTCCACGAGCACCGTGCCGGACGGCATCGTGCCGCGCTTCGAGGACGGGACCGCCCGCGGGAGCTTCCGACTGCCACGGCACAGGGCCTTTGCGATCCGTGTGATGTCGCCGGGCGCGCACGTGCCGGCCTGCGCTTTCCTGATCTTCGCCATCAGGTCTTCTCCTCGAAGATCGCCGTGCTCAGGTACCGCTCGCCGGCGTCCGGCAGGACGACCACGATCGTCCTGCCCGCGCTCGCAGGTTCCGCGGCCACCCTGCAGGCCACCGCCGCGGCGGCCCCGCTCGAGATGCCGCAGCTGATCCCTTCCTCCTTGTGAAGGCGGCGAGCGAACTCGACGGCCTCCTCATCGCTCACCGTCGCGATCTCGTCCACGAGCGTGAGGTCGAGGATGTCCGGCTTGAAGCCCGCGCCGATGCCCTGGATCCCGTGCCGCCCGGGCGTCGGCGGGCGACCCGCGCGGACGGCCGTCAGCACCGGCGACCGCGCAGGCTCCACGGCGATCGAGCGAATGGCCTTCCCCTGCGTGCCCTTGATGTAGCGACTCACGCCCGTGATCGTCCCGCCGGTTCCCACGCCCGCGACGAGGACGTCCACCGTGCCCCCGGTGTCGTTCCAGATCTCGGGGCCCGTGGTCCTGAAGTGGATCTCGGGGTTCGCGGGGTTCCTGAACTGCTGCGGCATGAAGTGTCTCGCGGGATCCGAGGCGACGATCTCCTCGGCCCTGGCGACAGCGCCGGCCATGCCCTTCGCGCCATCCGTGAGCACGATGCTCGCGCCGAAGGCCTTGAGCATCTTCCGTCGCTCGACGGACATCGTCTCGGGCATGGTGAGGATGAGTGGATAGCCCCTGAGCGCGCACACGAACGCGAGCGCGATGCCCGTGTTCCCGCTCGTCGGCTCGACGACCGTCACATCGCGCGACCCGGGCGTGAGGACGCCGCGCCGCTCCGCGTCCCAGATCATCGCGGCGCCGACGCGGCACTTCACGGAGTAGGCGGGATTCCGCCCCTCGATCTTCGCGAGCACGGTGCCCGCGAGATCGCGGGCGAGACGGCCGAGCCGCACGAGCGGCGTGTTGCCGATGGTCAGGCTGTTGTCATCGAAGATCCGCATCACTCGCCCCCGAAGCGCACCGGACGCGGCCACACAGCGGGGCTGATGGTACGGCGCGCGGCGCGGCCGGCGCAAGCACAGAGGGGCCCCCGGCGTCGGGCCGGGGGCCCCTTGAGACCACGGACTCCTCCGCGGAAGGCTACTTCAAGAGCGTCATCTTCACGGTCTGCTCGGTCTCCCCCGCCTTCATGCGGCAGAAGTACACCCCCGAGCCGACCTCCTTGCCCTCGCCGTCGCGGCCGTCCCACGAGGCACTCCGGACGCCCTCGCTCACGAACCCGTCCACGAGCGTCCGCACCAGCCGGCCGCTCACGTCGAACACCTCGAGGGTCACCCGGCCGCCGCCCGCCGGCACGTCGTAGCCGATGGCCGTCACAGGGTTGAACGGGTTCGGGACGTTCTGGCGCAGGCCGAAGCGCTCGGGGATCACCTGCGCGGGCTCACCGCCCTCCGGCACGTCCGTGCCGTACCCGCAGTAGATCGAGAACGCGAGGTCGATCGACTCGCCGGCGAATGGGTGCCCGGGCGGGTACACGAGTTCGAACCACGCAGGGTTGGGCAGCAGGGCCCAGACCGCATCGTCGTTCCAGTGGTCCACCGAGGCTTTCCATCCGAACAGCGCCTCGGGGTCGTCAGGGTACGCTTGCACCTCGAGCCAGTACACGATCGGGCGGTCCGGCATGCCCACCTGGTGGAACGCCAGCGGCCCGGGAATGCGGAACGTATAGCGCCAGCAGGTCCAGTCAGCCGGGAACTGGTAGCTTCCCGGCGGCGGGTACGGGTCGAACCACCCTTCCGGCGCATTGAACCACTCCTCGGCAACGAAGCCGCTCGGCCCGCCCGCCATGAAGTAGCGCGTCCAGAGCAGCTCGCCGGGCATGCTGTAGCCGGTCGGGCTCTCCCAGGCAGGGATGTCCGCCCGGATGCTGAGCCTGAAGCCGACGGCCTCCGGATCGCTCCCCCACGGCAGCCAGTCGCCGAGCCACGATCCCCAGATGCGGATCTGCGTCACGCGCCCAGGAGAGGTGCAGAGGAAGTCGTCGGCCAGCGCTCGGTCGTGGCTCACGTTGATGTCAATGCCCGACTCGCGAAGGTCCGGATACTGGATCCACTTGTCGCTGGTCTGAGGATGCGAGATGACGACCGCGTAATCCTCGACCTCTCCGTCAGGCGCGGGCCCCGACGGCCACGCCGTCCAGGCCTGGGTCGTGAAGCGGAATCGTGCGAACGTCTGAATGCCAGGGGTCGCCGCGCTGGGCACCAGGAAGCTGACCGTGCTCGTCCCTGCCGGGATGTACTGGCCCGTCAGGATCCAGTCACCCTGCGAGGAGAGCCAGAACCCGTCGCCGTTGAAGTCAACCCAGCCGCTCAGGTACCCAGGCGTCGATGCCTCGACCTGAACCTGTGCCCACGTGCCTGGCACAAGGGGCGACAGGAACGTGATGCCGTCCTCATCGTCCACGCCCGACAGGTCGTCGCCGAGCGCGTTCGCGTCGGGCTGCCCGTTGCCTTCCGAGTCCACGGTCTGGCCCAGGTAGACCCCGGGGACGATCGTGTGGTTCGCGCCGTTGCTCGCGCCCGAGAGCGTGGGGTACGGCGGGTCGGGGGCATCCCCCCAGTCCGTGCCGCCCAGCTCGGTGATGACGAAGGCGAGGTCAATCTGCTGACCCGCCAGCGGATGTGGCGGCGGATAGAACATCGGCTGCCAGTACCCGCCGCTCGGCAGCCAGTTCCACACGGCGGCGTCGTTCCAGTGATCCGGCGAGGTCTTCCACCCGAAGCGAACCGGCGGGACGGATATCAAGTCCTCCGGGCGCGCATGCAGGGCCAGCCAGTACACGACGGGCGCCGTCGGCGTTCCCTGCTGAAGGAACGCGTCGGGAGGTGGGATCTGGAAGTTGTACTGCCAGCACACCGAGTCTCCCGGGAAGATGGGTGCCTCCTGCGGGCCCCACCACCACTCCTGCAATCCGACGGCCCACTGCCTGACCTCGAAGCTCCCCGGCGCGAACTCCCGCGTCCAGAGCACATTCCCGGGCATGCTGTAGCCGGTTGGGCTCTCGCTCGCGGGGATGTCGGAGAGGATCGCGACCATGAACGTCACGGCTCCGGGGTCCCAGCCGAAGGGAAGGCGGTCGTACCGCCACGAGCCCCAGACGTGTATGTCCGTGATCAGGGTCCTCGCCGTGCAGAGGAAGTCGTCGGCAAGGACGATCCGAGGTTCCCCCGACTCGACCGCCGTCGCGTTGATGTCCATGCCGTAGGTCGAGAGGTCGGGGTACTGCACCCACTTGTAGGGATCGCCCGTGTTCCAGTCGGCCCCCGCGGGGCCACTCGCTGCCGCGATCAGCGCGAGAACGCACAGGGACATCGCTCGCCTTGCCATCGCTGCCCTCCTCGCCCCATCCTCTGGGGCCGCCCGACGGCGGGCGCCTCGAACTGTCTCCCGACGTGGGTATTGTACCACTGATTGCGCGTCGCTCCAACGACGAATGGCACTCACCCACGATCGAGGTGCGAACCACACGAAGCCGGGGCGCTCGTCCGCACCCCGGCCTGTACTCGACGCACGCGCATCGCGCGACGCCCACGGCCTTTCCCCACCTTCCCTGACCTAGGCTACCCACTCCTCCGAGAGCACATCCCCCCGCACCCCGACGACGACGACCTTCACCGGCACCTTGCGCGACGCCTGGGCGGCCGCCGCTCTCGCGAGCGCGACAAGACCTCGACAGCAGGGGACCTCCATGATCGTCACCGTGAGCGTGTTGATCTTCGCTTCCTCGATGAGCGTCTTGAGCTTCTCGAGGTACACCTCCTGGCGCTCGTCCAGCTTCGGGCACGCGATGGCGAGCGTCTTCCCCCTGAGGTACGAGCGGTGGAAGTCGCCGAGCGCGTACGCGACGCAGTCGGCGGCGAGAACGAGGTCCGCGCCCTGGAAGTGCGGGGCCGCCGGGTTGATGAGGTGCATCTGCACCGGCCAGTGCGAGAGCTCGGAGGGTTGCTGACCGCCGGCGCCTCGCTCGTTCCCCGCGGGCCCGCCACGCGCGGCGGGGCGCGGCCCGAACGACTGCGACCGCGACCCCGGGCACCCGCTCGCCGGCGCGCAGGCCGCAGGCTGCGACGGGGCGGTCGGGACCGCGATGCCCTTCTCGCGAAGGAAGGCGACGGCTTGGTTCAGGTACTCGGTCTGACCGTGGTCCTTGAGGTGCGCGAGGTGCGCCCGGATGGTGCCCGGCCCCTGCCTCACGATCCCCTCCATCACCTTCCGCTCGTCGTACGGCTCGGCCTCGCGCTCCTCGATCGTGATCGCGCCCTCGGGGCAGGTGCCGATGCACGCGCCGAGACCGTCGCACATGAGGTCGCTCACGAGCCGCGCCTTGCCGTCGATGATCTGAAGGGCGCCCTCGGGGCAGCCCGGGATGCAGAGCCCGCAGCCCGTGCACTTCGACTCGTCGATGGTGATGATGCTGCGCTTCATGCGTCCTCCGCAAGCAGGGTTCGCAGGATGCCCACCGCGCCCGCCGCGTCCTTCGCGTAGCCGTCGGCCCCGACGGAGTCCGCGAAGCGCTTCGTGACGATGGCGCCCCCGACCATGATCTTCGCCTTGATGCCGGCCTCGCGCAACGCTTGCACGACGACCGGCACCTGCGCCGCCGTCGTCGTCATGAGCGCCGAGAGCGCCACGGCGTCCGCGCGCTCGCGCCGCGCCGCCTCGACGATCGCCGCCGCGGGCACGTCCTTCCCGAGGTCCACGACGCGGTAGCCGTGGCTCTCGAGCATGCTGCCCAGGATGTTCTTCCCGATGTCGTGCACGTCGCCCTGCACCGTCGCGAGGACGACCGTCCCCTTCCCCGCCTCGGCGTGTTTCGGCAGGAGCGGCTTGATCTTGGCGAACGCGCGCTCGACGGCTTCAGCCGCCAGCATCATCTGCGGAAGGAACACCTCACGCCGCTCGAAGCGCCGCCCGACCTCCTCGAGCGCCGGCACGACGACCTCGTCGTTGAGCGCCATCGGGGCGATGCCCTCGGCAAGCGCCTCGTCCACGAGCCCTTCGATCGCCGCCGCGTTGCCGTCCGCGACCGCGCGGCGGATGCGCCCACGCACGCCGGGGTCTCTCGCTGCGCCCGCGCCAGGCGCGGCCGCGCTCTTCTTCTTGGCCCGGTGCGCCCGGACGTACTCCGCCGACCCGCGATCCCGGACCGTGAGCACGGACGACGCCCGGATGGCGGCCATCATCGTCGCGTCGAGCGGGTTCATGATGGCGGCGTCGAGGCCGGCCGCCATCGCCATCGAGAGGAACGAGACGTTGAGCGCGCTGCGGTCCGGCAGTCCGTGCGACACATTCGAGACGCCGAGAACCGTGGGAAGACCGAGTTCGCGCGAGACCGCGCGGATGGCCTCGAGTGTGCCGGGCACGCGCTCCTGCTCGGCCGAGGCTGCGAGCGTCACGCAGTCGAGGATGAGGTTCTCGCGGTCCACGCCGCGCCGCTCCGCCTCGCGGACGATGCCGCGGAGTACCGCGACCCGCTCCTCGGCGGACGGCTTCACGCCGGTCTCATCCAGCGCGAGGCAGACGACGCCTGCTCCGTGCCGCGCCGCGAGCGGGAGGATCGCGTCGAGCCGCGCGCGCTCGGCCGTCACGGAGTTGAGGAGGGGCTTGCCCGCGAGCTCGCTCAGGGCAGCCTCGAACGCGGCCGCGCTCGTCGAGTCCAGCGAGAGCGGCGCGGCGAGCGCGTTCTCGAGCGCGAGCGCCGAGCGCGCCATCGCGGCCGGCTCGTCCACGCCGGGGACGCCCACGTTCACGTCGAGGACGAGCGCGCCCGCCTCGGCCTGCGCACGACCGTCGGCCAGCACCGTCTCGACGCGGCCGTCGAGGACCTCCTCCGAGAGCGCGGCGCGGTTCGTCGGGTTGATGCGCTCGCCGATGACGGCGAACGGGAACCCGCGCCCGATCTCGACGGTCGCGGTCCGGCTCGAGAGCCTGAGCGCGCTCGGGACCGCTCGCGCCACCGGCCGCCGCTCCTCGACCGCCCGCGCGAGCGCCTCGATGTGCGCCGGCGTCGTCCCGCAGCAGCCGCCGAGCATGGACGCGCCGGCCGCGACCAGCCGCGACGCCTCCGCCGCGAACTCGTCGGGGGTCGTCGCATAGACCGCCTTCCCGTCGTGCGTCTCCGGCATGCCCGCGTTCGGCTGGGCGATGATGGGCGCGCGGCACGACTGCGCCATCCGCCCGACGACCTCGACCATCGGCGACGGACCCGTGGAGCAGTTCGCGCCCACGGCGAACGCGCCCATGGACGAGAGGACGGTGGCCGCGGTGACGGGGTCCGTCCCGGTGGGTGTCGTGAAGTGCTCGTCGAAGGTCATCGTGACGACGACCGGAAGCCCCGTGGCGTCGCGCGCGGCCAGGAGCGCCGCCTTCGCCTCGCGGAGGTCGATCATCGTCTCGACGATGATGAGGTCCACGCCGCACTCGGCGAGGAGCGCGGCCTGGGCACGGTAGGCCTCGTAGGCGTCGCCGAACGAGAGGTCGCCCAGCGGGCGGACGAGCCGGCCGGTCGGCCCGAGGTCGCCGGCGACGAGCACGGGTGCCTTCGCGCCTCCCGCCGCGCCGCGCTCACCCGCTCCCGCCGCCCGCCTGGCGATCGCCACCGCCGCCCTGTTGATCTCCGCGAACCTGCTCCGCTCGCCGATCGCGTCGAGCTTGATCGGCGTCGCGCCGAACGTGCAGGTCTGAAGCACTCGGGCGCCGGCCGCGACGTACGCGCGCTGGATCTCCTCGATGACCTGCGGCGCGTCGAGGGTCAGGAGGTCGGGCGCGCGGTGGCCCGGGACGCGCTCCATGAGGAGCGTCCCCATCCCGCCCTCGAAGACGAGGACGCGCTCGGACAGCATGCCCCTCAGCGTCTCGGCGTTCACGGCGCCGCGCCCTCCGCGCCGGCTGCGCCCCGCGGCGCGAGCCCCGCTCCCTCGACGATGCGCGGCATCACCGACTCCCACATGACCGGCATGACGTGCACGCCGGCCACGCCCTCGACCTCGCGCAGCGCGGCGATGGTCTCGCACGCGACGCGCACGCCCTCGTCCTCCGGGTTCGCCGCCGCCTCCATCCTCCGCACGACCTCGTCCGGGATGAGCATCCCCGAGACGTCCTTCCGCATGCGCTCGAGAGCGCGCGCCGACCGCGCCGGCAGCACGCCGGCGAGGACCTTCACGAGCTCGTGCAACCCGAGATCTCGCACGCCCGCCATCCAGCGCCGGAAGCGCGGCAGGTCGAACACGGCCTGCGTCTGGATGAAGTCGGCGCCGGCCTCGACCTTCTTCGCCAGGCGAGTGAGGCGGAGGCCCATCGGCTCCGCGAACGGGTTGGCCGCCCCGCCGATCAGCATGGCGGGAGGCGACTTGATCTCCTCACCGTTCATGAAGCGCCCCTCGCGCATGCCGCGCGCGGCCGCGATGAGCTGGACGGAGTCGAGGTCGTACACCGGGCGGGCGTCGGGCTGGTTCCCGAGCGTCGTGTGGTCGCCGGTGAGGAGAAGGAAGTTCGTCACGCCGAGCCCCGACGCGCCTAGGATGTCGCTCTGAAGCCCGAGGCGGTTGCGGTCGCGGCAGGTCATCTGGACGACGGGGTCCACGCCCGCGTCGAGGAGGAGCTTCGCCGCGGCGACGGACGACATGCGGACGATGCCGCTTTGGTTGTCCGTCGTGTTGACAGCGTCGGCGAGGCCCCGGAAGTGCTCGGCCTTCTTCGCGACCGCGGCGGCCGACGCGCCAAGCGGCGGCCCCAGCTCGCCGGTCACGATGAACCGGCCGGAGGCGATGGCCTCGCGCAGCGTGCGAGTCACGGCTCGCGCTCCTCGAGCGCCCTCCGCGCCGTCCGCGCGTCGAGCCGCCCGGCGACCTTCCCCACGAGAAGCTGCGGCCCCGGGATCCGTCCGCGGAACACGTTGAGCCACGCCGAGGTCCGCTCGAGCGTCCACTGGTGCGGCGCGACGCGCTCGGTGAGCATCGCGATGCGGCGAAGCGCGCGGGACCGCGCGTAGATGCAGTACCAGATGCAGCGCCGCTCCGGGTAGACCTCGCAGAACCCGCCGGGCCGCGTCCCGCCGCACGCGCCGTTGCGAAGCCGCTTCGGGCACCGCTGGGAACAGATGAAAGCGGTGTGGGAGAGCACGCACTCCCCACACCGCTGACATCGGAACACCGGGACCTTCACGAGGTCCTCGAGGAAGAGCGCGACGGCGTTCAGCCGGCGCTCGAACGACGGCCTCGCCCTGAGGTGCGCATCGAGCCGCCGTCCCACGAAGCCTCCCTAGTCCTCCACGACGATCCCCAGCTTCTGCATCTCTTCCTTCGTCATCTCGTAGCAGTGCTCGGGCTGCGGGAAGTCCTTCGACTTCACGTCGGTCACGTACTGCCGGAACGCCTTCCCCAGAACCTCGGTCAGGTCGCAGTAGCGCCGCACGAACTTCGGCCTGAACGCCGCGAAGTACCCGATCATGTCGTGCACGATGACGAGCTGGCCGTCCGCGCTCGGGCCGCCGCCCAGGCTCATGCAGATGATGTCCACGCTCTCGTGGATGAGCTTCATCGTCTCGGGCGGCACGCACTCGACGAGCATGCCCCAGCACCCAGCAGACTCGAGCGCCTTGGCGTCCGCCACGAGCGCCTTCGCGGCCTCGGCGGTCTTGCCCTGCACGCGGTAGCCACCGAGCGCCGGCGCCGACTGCGGCGTGAGGCCGATGTGCCCCATCACCGGGAGTCCCGCCTTCACCATCGCCTCGATGGTCGGCGCGATCCTCGCCCCGCCCTCGAGCTTGATGGCGTCGCAGCCGATGCGGATGAACTTCCCCGCGTTCCGGATGGCGTCGGCCGGGCAGGTCTCGTACGTCATGTACGGCATGTCGCCGATGACGAACGAGTGCTTCGCGCCGCGCAGCACCGCCTCGGTGAGCATGAGCTGCGCGTCGAGCGTCTGCGGGAGCGTGGTCGGATGCCCCAGCACCGTCATCGCGCCCGAGTCGCCGACGAGGATCATGTCCACGCCCGCCGCGTCCATGATCTGCGCCATCGGGTAGTCGTAGCACGTCAGCCAGGCGATGGGCTCCTTCTTGTGCTTCATCGCCCTGAGCGTGCTCAGCGTGACCTTCTTGCGTTCCTTCTGCTCCGTCATGTGTGGCCCCCTACGGCTTCGGGATCGCGAGCCCCTTCGCGCCGACCTGCGAGATCGTCGCCTCGGGGAAGTTCTCCTGGATCATCTCGTGGATGATCTGCGCGTACTTCACCTTCTCGCGCGCCCACTCGGCGAGCATCACGGGGCTCACCCACGGCTTGTAGAGCGCGGCGCCGGTCGCGGCGCACGCCGGGCCCGGCTCGATCTTGAAGTACACCGGCGCGAGCGTCCTCGCCACCTCGGGCGCATCGTAGAACCGCGTGAACCCGCCGAACGACTCGGTGAGGAGGATGTGCATGTCGAGCGGGAGGCTCACAACCTTCCGGATGGAGGCGTACTGATCGAGCGTGAGGTCGGCGACCGGGTTGAACGTGCCGGCGCCGAGCATCTCGAGCACCTTCGCGCCGGCGGCGTTGCCGTGCCCCGCGTACACCGAGACCTTGAAGGTGACGTCGGCCGGGATCTCCCCCGCCTTCTTCATCTCGTTCAGGAGCCACAGCTCGCCCTCGTCGATGGCGAGGAACCCGCGGAAGCCGATGTCGATGAGCGTGAGGATCTCGTCGATCACGTGCGAGAGCGCATCCGAACCGCGGAAGCGAAGACCCGACAGCGCGCCCTCTGGCGTGGCGACCTGGCGGCCCGTGTACCACGGCGTGCGGGGACCCGGCGTCATGATGACCTCGAGCTTCGCCGCCGCGGCCATCTGCGCGAAGTCGCGGAGTTCCTGCTTCGTGAGGTAGGTGGCTCCCATGACGACGGAGATCATCCGGTGGAGCGGCACCTTCCGCTTGTTCATCTCGTCAATGGCGGCCTCGAGCACGTTCGGCCGCTCGATGCCCGAGATCTCCATGCGGTACCAGGCGCCGTCCGGGAAGCGCTTCGTGCTGGTGGGAAGGTCGCGGGCGTCGGCCCCGGGAATGCCGTGCTTCTCCATGAGCTTCCGCGCGTCGGCGAGCTTCATGCAGGACTCCTTTCGGGCTGTGACTCCGCCTGGAGGTCGGCTTCCATCAACGTGTGGCCCGCGCTTCCCGGCCGTCCCCGACCCGCGCGGCGCCGTGTCGGACGAGTCTAGCAGAGGCCAAAGCGGGGGGGCAATCTCAATCCCCCAGCCCAGTTCTTGCCTTGACAGCCCCACGCCCGACGGGCTACCCTCCCCCGGTGTCCGTACACTGCCAGGAGGCAACCAGAAGACGCCATCGGGCCCCGGCCACGCGCCGGGCGAACCAGAGGAGGGAGGCCCCCATGAGGAACCGCTTCAGGCACGCGGTGCCTGTCGCCGTCATCGGCATCATCGCCCTGTGCTTCCTTGCCGGGTGCGAGGAGTGCCCGGACTTCGACAAGGAGGAAACCGGCGACTGCACGCTCACGGGCTACGTGCTCGACGCCATGACCGGCTACGGTGTCGCCAATGCCCTCGTCGAGGCCGGCAGCGCGAACGGCACGACGAACGAAAGCGGCTGGTTCTTCGTGCGCAACACGCCGTGCGGCGAGGTGGTCGTCGAGATCAGCGCCGACGGGTACATTCCGCTCGAGACGGTCGTAGCGATCAGCGACACGACGGAGCAGGACTTCGCACTGGTGCCCGAGTCGGAGTTCGACGACTGGCGCTTCATCCTGAGCTGGGGCGAGCACCCTGCCGACCTCGATTCGCACCTGTGGGTGCCGAGCGGTGATGGCTACTGGCATGTCTACTACGCCAACTCCGGCAGCCTGGTGGGTCCGCCGTACGCGCAGCTCGACGTGGACGACGTGACGAGCTACGGCCCCGAGACCATCACCGTCCGCAAGCACGGAGTAGACAACCGGACGGAGGACTTCTATCCCGGCGAGTACGTCTACGCCGTGAGACACTACTCGGGCCAGCTGTCCATCCCCGAGTCGGGGGCGCAGGTCCGCATCTACCGCGGCAACACGCTCGTGCGAACGATCAACGCGCCGCAGGGCACGGCGTCCACCGGCTGGTACTGGTACGTGGGGCGCCTCAACTGCAATACGGGCGCGTGGACGCTCGTGAACACGTACAGCTCCTCGATGCCGGTCATGCTCGCGGGTGAGGTCGAGGTCGCCAAGTAGGAGGCGCCGCACCAGCAGCACGGTGAACGAGCAGGGCCGCCCTCATCGGGCGGCCCTGTTGTTTCGGGGGACCATGGGTTGCCGGCGGTGCGGCGGCCGCGCGACCGCCGCGAGGACGCTGCTACCTGCGGCACTTCACCGGATGCGGGCCTCCGAACACGCGGCAGAACCTGAACGCCTTTCCTCCCGGCGCGACGGTCACGCGGCCGAGCGGAAGAGGCGCGCTCCTGCCGGACCCGCCGTGCGCCCCCGCCCCGAGCACCGCGACCTCATACTCGCCCGGCTCGACCGGGATGCGCGCGATCCAGATCGTCGCCGGCAGCGTGATCCAGCTCCGCGTGTCGGCCTGCTCGGTCTCCGCGACCGCGACCGTCGCGACGTCCTCGAGCACGGCGCGCAGCGCCCACGACCAGAACCCGCCGCGGTCGTCGTCGGCCTGCGTCCGCCGCTTCTCCTCCCTGTCGTGCTTGGCCTTCATGAGGGCCACCTGCTTGGCGGTCGCCCTCATCGTCGAGCGGAGCTGAAGCGCCGGGAGCCGGCGGTCCAGCACTTCTCGGGCGAGCGCGTCGAGGTCCTGGGCGAGTTCGGCATCGGCCGCGGGTGGCACGGGGCTCCCGGGACCGGCGCGGCGGTCCTGCGCACCCGGTCCGCCTTCGCCAGCTCGCGGGGCGGCGGCCGCGGACGCCGCGTAGCCTCCCCCGCCAGCCGCCACGCTCACATACTCGGGAAAGGCGATCTTCACGAGGGCCGCGAGGCCGGACGCGCCGCGAAAGTCCTCGGGCACGAGCGGCGCGTAGATGGGAACCTCGACGGACGCCTCGCGCTTGTAGGGCGCCCAGCCGCTCTCGACGACGACGACGATCTCCGTGTCGGGCCGCTCGCGGGCCTCGAGGGCCTCGAGGGACCGCACGAGGCCGGCGGGGGGCGCGACCCCGAGCGAGAGCCCTCCCCCGCCCTCGTACGCGGCCACCGCGAGCCGATAGTCCACGCGCGCGTCGTCGAGCTTCCCGACCGACTCGTAGATGAGACCCGAGAGGTACCGGATGAACCCGTCGTCCTGGTAGCGCCGGTCGTCCTCGTACCTGGCGTCGAGCTTCCGGAAGACCTCGTCCAGGCGCCGCAGCTCGACCAGAGCACCCTCCATGTTCCCGAGCGAGAGGTAGTTCCGGGCCATGTAGTAGTGCAGGTACGCCCGCTCGTAGTCCTCGCCCGCGTACGGCTTCACGGCCTCGTTGACCGTGTAGTCGGTGAGGGTCTCGGACACGCTCCACGGCTCAAGCGCGTCGGAGGCGGCCGCGGCGGCATCGAACGCGGCGTTGCTGGCGGAGAGGTCGCCCGCCATCTGGAGGAACTGGCCCCGCATGGCGTGATAGAGGAAGGCGTCGCGGGAGGACCTGGCGACGGCCGTGCGGTCGAGCGCCTTGACGGCGCCCCGCGCGTCGTCGGCGTAGGCGCGCGCGAGCGGCTCGCAGATGACGCGCGCGTGCTGAGCGCAGCCGCCCAGAAGCGCGGCGAGGGCGATGGCGGCCGCCGACGCCGCGGCCCTCACCGCCCCCGCCGCTCGAAAGCGCACGTGGATCCCCTTCGCCGTCACCTCTTGAAGAGCGCCTTCACGGCGCCCCACGTCGCGTGCGTCACCGGGCTGTCGCACCCCACGATCTCCGAACCCATGTACACACCGCACGAGTTGTTCGCGGGCGCACACGGCGACGCCGCGTCGAGCGTGTAGACGGACAGCGCCGCGTCGCAGAAGAGCGGGTCGGTCGAGATGTTGCCGCTGACGCCGGTCTGGTCCGTCATGTTGGCGCCGTAGTTCCCGCCGACGTTGTCCCATACGTCGCAGCAACTCAGGGTCATGACGTCCGTGGGCGCGTAGCAGGCCACGCCGGCGCCTCCGGTGTTGCCCGCGACGATGCAGTTCGTGAGCGTCGCGCTGTCGGAGAACTTGCAGAGGACGCCGCCGCCGATGCCGGTTGCCGAGTTCCCGACGACGGTGCAGTTCAGGAGGATCGCGCTGTCGAGAAGCACGCCTCCCCCGCCGTCGCCGCGACCGGCGAACGTCGCCTCGTTCGCCTCGAAGCGGCACCGCTCGACCACCACGCCCCCGGATCCACCGATCCGGGCGCCTCCCCCCACGCCGGCGACATTGGCGCCGAAGAGGCAGTCCTCCAGCTCCATGTCAAACGCGTTCTGCGCGTACAGGCCGCCGCCCACGCCCTCGGTCGTGTTCCCGGCGAAGTGGCATCCCACGATCGAGGGCCTGGACGAGTAGACGCCCACGCCCGCCCCGTACCCCTCGACGTCGCAGAACGCGATGACGCACGACTCCAGGAGCGGACTGGCGCCGCCCACGATGCTCACGCCGCCTCCGAGGCCAGCCCCTCCGCTCACGACGCAGCTCACGACGTAGCAGCCGGAGATGGTCGGCGACGCTCCATCGATGCGGAGCCCCCCGCCTCCGTGGAGGTGGGTCACGGTGTCATGATCGTACCCGTTCCTGATCATGATGTTCCGAACCTGCGCCGCCCTCGTCTCCCCCGAGTGGAAGTGGAACCCGCGGTGCGGGTCCGCGATGCTCCCCTCGCAGTCGATCTCGCACGTGAGCGCGAACTGCGCCTCCGAATCCAGGACGAGGTCCTTCCCGCCGAAGTCGATGTCCCGGTTGCGGTCGCCCGTGTACGTGCCCTCGGCCAGCCGGATCGTGTCGCCGACCGCGGCCGCGTCCACGGCGGCCTGGATCGTGGGGAAGTCGCCCGTTCCCTCGGGGTTGACGAAGTGCGTCGCCGCGCCGCAGGGCGACGCGACGGCAAGGCACAACGCCCCGAGCACGATGATCGTCCTCACTGCGCATCCCTCCCCGATCGTCCGTGCACTGCTAGAACCTCGTCTTCGCGCCCTCGACCAGGTGCTTGCGCTGCGCCGTGCCGTACCAGACCTTCTCCCACGAGCGCAGGTCCGTCAGCCACAGATCCACCTGGTAGAAGACGATGGCCTTCTTCCCGGCCTGGTCCACGATCGAGCTCACCGTCCCCATGAGCATGAAGTCCGCGCCGCTCACCCCCCGGTCCACGTCCGGAGCGACGCCCTCGCCGCGCGCCATGCGGCGCTGCCACTCGACCTCGTCCATGAGCGCCGAGCGCACGTCGGGGTCGGCCACGAACCGGATGCGGCCCGACGCGAGCAGCACGCGCTGGAGCTCGTTCATGAAGACGTCCTTGTTGATGTGCTCGCTCGTGTTGTTCTCGATGTCGCCAAGCACGATCCTCGGACGCGTCTCGCCCTGCTGCCCGTGGAACTCGGGGAGCCACGCCCCGTTCAGGCACTGCGGGATGAGGTCGTCCGCGACGGCGCGCGCGTCGGAGTCATTCCAGCGGCCCGTGATGTAGCCCTCGGTGCTCGGATCCACGTTGGCGACCCTGGTGCCGCCGCACCCGGCGAAGACCAGGCCACAGAGCAGCGTCGCTGCGGCAAGAGCGAACAGCCTTGTTGCGGACATCCCAGACCTCCCTTGCGAAAGGTGACATCAACGCGGCCGGCGCGGGCACCTCCGCTCAACGCGCCGGCGCCGGGTCCTTCCGGCGCCCATACCTGTACTCGACTGCGTCCTTCGTGGCAATCGAAAAAGGGCATCCGGCAGGCTGCCGGATGCCCCTTGACACACGGCGGGGCCGGGGCCGATGCTCCTCCGCAACCGTAACCGAGCACCCGAGGATCGGTGCGCTGCGCGCCGGGGAGGACGAACATGCCTGCATCGAGACGCATCAGCGGACCCGTCACGTTCATCCTGGGCCTTGCGCTCATCGCGTTCGGAGCGTGGGGCGCCGTCGCCTCGCGATCCGCCCACACGCTCGTGCCGCTCCTCAGCGGCTGCGCGCTCACGTATCTCGGCTGGCGCGGAGGGCGCACGGCGACCATCGTGCTCGGGCACGCGCTGGTCGTGATGGGGGCGTATCTCATCACCTGGGGGGTGTACCTGCTGCCCTACTCCAAGCCTGTCCCGGCGCACGTCTTCGGGCGGCCGCTCTTCTGGGGGTTCATCACGCTCTTCGGGGGCATCTGCGCCATCTACCACGGCTTCTGCGACTGCGTGATGAGAAGCGCCGCGCGCAGAACGCGCCCCGAGAGCTCGTAGCCCCGGCGCGTCTCGTAGCGCTCGTCGAAGAGGTTCCAGCCCTCGACGCTCATGCTCAGGCCCTCGATCGGCAGAGCGAGTTCGACGGCCGCGTCCACCACGGTGTGGCCGGCGAGCGTCTGCGTGTTCGCCGCGTCCGTGAAGACCTCGCCCGAGCGCCTGAGGCGCGCCTCAAGACGCGCCCGCCCCACGCCCGCCTCCGCCGCGAGCGTGTGCTGCGCGCGGGGGCGGTATGGAAGATCGAGCCCGGACCCCTCGTCCCGGGCCGACGCGAGGTCCGCCGCGTACGAGAGCGTGAGCGGCCCGAGCCGCGCCGACGCGTCGAACTCGACGCCCGAGAGCGCGGCCTCCCCGACGTTCTCCGGCCGCCAGACGCCCCCGGACTCGCTCCAGACAATGAGGTCGCTCGCGCTCGACCGGTAGGCCGTGATCCCGACGCCCACGGAGCCCGCGGTCGCGCGGCCCCCGGCCTCGACCGTGACGACGCGCTCGGGGCTGAGGTCCGGGTTCCCCTCGGTCCACGGGTCGGCGGGCCAGTGGAGCTCGTTCATCGTCGGCGGGCGGTACGCGGTGCCGACCGACGCCCACGCGCGCGCCTGTCGCCCCACGGCCGCGATCCCGAGCGCGCCGGAGCCGGCCGCGCCGAAGTCGGTCGTGTGCGCAAGTCCGCACTGCGCCGCGCACCGGAGGACGCTCCGCCCCGCCGCCGCGCGCGCGACCACGCTGCCGCTCCCCCGCGACCGGCGCCCGATGTCCGCGTTCCACGGATCGTGGCTGTCGAGCCTGCTCACGTCGTACGAGGCGGCCACGAGCGACCGCACAGGGCCCTCGGGCGTGATGTCCGCGGCGAGCACCGCGCCCGCGGACGACACGACGTGCGTCGGCGATGAGAACGAGTCCTCGTAGCGCTGCTCGTGCCGCGTCGCGTAGACCGTCGGACGCGCCCGGCCGATCTCCCGAAGGCGGAACCTCGCCAGGACGATCTCGTCGTCGAGGACGCCCGCAGACCACGGCGCGTCGGCCGCCCCCGGGAGCCCGCGTCGCGCGTCGAGGTAGGTCACGCCCAGCTCGCCCGCGACCGTGGCCGCCGTCGCGCGGCACGACCAGCCCGTGAGGCTCGCCCCGTCGCGGGGCAGGTCCTCGCCGAGCGCCGAGAGCGACGCGCTCCATCCCGCGCCGCCCACGCCCATGGCCACCGCGCCCCCGTTCCCGCCCGCGGACGCGGCCAGCGAGACCCCCGACGGCGCGCTCGGCGCCACCGCGATGGCGGCCTGCGACGCCCCCGACGCTCCGAGCCACGCGAACGGCCCGCGCGCCACGGTCGCCTCCCCGCCGAGGAGGTCCAGGAGCGCGAGGTCGAACGTCCCGTTCTGGACGCTGTTGAGGGGAACGCCGTCGTACTCGATCGCGACGTGCTCGGCGGGCAGCCCCCGGAACGAGGGGAACGCGCTCGTCCCGTAGTCGCCGACCGCGGCGTGCTCCGCGAGCGCGAGCGAGCGGCTCACGCGCGCGCCCTCGGCGACGACCGCGCCGGGCCCGAACGCGTCGAACCGCTCCGGACGGTCCGCCACGACGAGGACCTCGCTCATCAGGTACTCGGCGGGCCCGGGCGCCGCCGCCTCAGGCTCGAGCGTGTCAACGGGGACATCACCGGCCGCAACCGGCGCGACGCCGAGCGCGACGGCTGCGCACCAGAGCCCGACCGCCAGGATCAACGCGCGGAACCCCATGTCGTCCTCCTCCCGAACTCCGACGACCGTGCGCACTCACCGGCCGGGGCACTCAGCCGCCACGGCAGCATCGATGCCCTTGTCGCCGTACGCCTTCGTGTAGCTCCCCGCGAACTCGCCCGCGAGCTTCCTCGCACGTTCCTCGTACGCCTTCGGGTCCGCCCAGGTGTTCGACGGGCGCAACACCGATGGACCCTCGATGCCCGGGCACGACGTCGGCACGCCCACCTTGAAGAACGGGTCGCACTCGTACTCCGCCGACGCAAGCTCACCGGAGAGCGCCGCGCTCACCATCCGCCGCGTGAGGTTGATGTCGAACCGCTTCCCGACCCCGAACGGCCCGCCGGTCCACCCGGTGTTCACGAGATAGACCGTCGCTCCGTGCCTGTCCATCCGCTGGCCGAGCATGGTGGCGTACACGTCGGGGTTCCTCGGCATGAACGGCGATCCGAAGAACCGCGAGAACGTGCTCACGGGGTCCACGATGCCCGTCTCGGTCCCGGCGAGCTTGCTCGTGTAGCCCATGAGGAACCAGAGCATCGCCTGCTCGCGCGACAACCGCGCGATCGGGGGCAGCACGCCGTTCGCGTCGGCCGTGAGGAAGAGGATCGTCCTCGGGTGCGACGACGTGCTCGAGGCCTTCGTGTTCGTGAGATACGACAGCGGGTACGACCCCCTCGAGTTCGGCGTCAGCCGCTCGTCGTGGAGGTCGAATCTCCCGTCCGGGTACATCATGGCGTTCTCAATGATCGCACCGTGTCTCTCGACCGGGGCCTCGTGGAAGCACGCGCGGTAGATCTCGGGCTCCTTGTCCGGGTTCAGGTTGATGAGCTTCGCGTAGCACCCGAACTCGAAGTTGGCGATGCCGTTGTCGCTCCACCCGTGCTCGTCGTCGCCAAGAAGCGCCCGCGACGGGTCCGCGGAGAGCGTGGTCTTCCCCGTGCCCGAGAGCCCCAGGAGAAGCGCGCAGTCGCCCTTCGGCCCCTCGTTCGCGCTGCAGTGGATGGGGAGGATGCCCTCCGCGGGCAGCATGTAGTTCATCACCGTGAAGATGAGCTTCTTCACGCTGCCGCAGTACGCCGAGCCACAGACAACGCCGATCCTGCGATCGAAGTCCATGGCCACGGCCAGCGTGGAGGTGTGACCGAGCCTCGGGTCGACTCTGAGCCTCCCCTCGTAGCGCGCAGGGTCCAGCTTGCGGTACGGAAGGACGAGGAGCGTGAAGTGCCTGTCGCGGAACGCGCTGCGCGCGACGATCTCCTCCGACCAAGGCCGGAACATGTTGTCCACGAAGAGCGCCGTGAGCGCGAAGTCTCCCACGACGTGCACGGGAAGGGCGTAGGCGGGGTCGGCGCCGACGACGCGCTCGGTGACGTAGACGCGGTCCGCGTCAGCAAGCGCGGCAAGCGCGTCGTCCACGAGCATGTCGAACGTGGAGGGCTCCATCGGGATGTTGTTCGCGCTCGTCCAGTCGATGGTCGCTTCGCTCTCAGGACGGCGGACCATGTAGGTGTCCTTGGGACTCCGCCCCGTGGACTCCGGCGGCGTCCACGTCGCGAGCGCTCCGCACGCCGCCGGGATGGCCTCCCGGTTCGCGACGGCCTCGCGGATCATCCGCTCGCGCGGCATGTTCCGTCGGACGCCCCCGTGGGCTCTGAGAAGCTCGGTCAGTCTCCGCTCCAAGGACATCGGTTCCCCCCGGATGATCGCTGTGGCCGGTCGCTCAGCAAACGCGCTGCCGGCCATGATAAGGGCCGCCGGAGGCCGTGTAAACCCGCAACAGGGCCGATTTCCGCTCCCGATTTCGTGACTGTGCATCATAATCGGTGCCGAGTCCCTTCATGGTTGCCCGCCGCCCAACATTCCCCTTGCGCATTCCGGCACACTCACGGTATTCTGCCGCGCAACAGTTCGGCGCACCTGACGGCGTCGTTCAGCGCGACACCGATGCCGCAAGCGTGAGAAACGCGTTCAGGACCGCGTGCTCACAGGACTCTTGAGGAGGTGAGTAGGTGGTGAGGAACAGGACCATCGGGGCGGTTCTCGTCGTGTTTGCGGTTGCGCTCGTGTGCATGCCCGGCTGCCAGCAGAAGCAGGAGACGCCTGCGACCGAGCAGCAGCCCGTGACCGAGACCGAGGCCCCCGCGACAGAGCAGGTGGCGTTGACCTGCCCCGTGTGCGGCGCGTCCGTCGCAACGCCCGGCGAGTTCACCGCGGAGTACGAGGGCAAGACCTACGACTTCTGCTGCGCCGAGTGCCGCGACAAGTTCACGGCGGCCCCGACGACGTACGTGACGCCGCCGGCGGCAGAGGGCGAGACGGCCACGCAGTAACGAAGCAGAGTCACGCGCGAGAACAGCACAACGGGGCGGCGCCATCGCCGCCCCGTTGTTGCTCCCGGGATGGCAGTGCGCGGTTGATGCGGCGGTTGTGGCGGAGAAGATCGTGATGCTACGATGGGCCTGCGAAGGGAGGGCGCCATGAGGGCTCTCAAGCCGCTGCTCGCGCTCGGGGCGATGGTCCTGTGTGCGTCCTGCTCGGTCCTGGGGCCGTCCGGTCCCGCTCGCACGTACGCCATGGGATTCTCGGACTTCCCGTACGCCTTCACGACGCAGGCCGTCTACGACACCTGGAGCACCATCCATGGCGACGGCGATCTCATCGTGCTGCACTTCGACGGCGGCGTGCCGTGGCAGGAGGCGCTCGACGGGACGCCCTACGCGGCCGGCTTCGAGAGCGATCTGGCCTTCGCCGCCTCGCAGCTTCTGTCCTCCCACGTCGTCTACGTCGCGGTGACGCCCCTCTCGCCTTCCCGTGACGGCCTCGCGCTCCGTCGCGGAGGCGCGGCGAACGAGCCGCTCCCCGCCCCCTGGAGCTCGTACGCGTTCGACGCCCCCGAGGTCATCACGGCGTTCACGGCGTACTGCGAGGACATGATCGACCGCTTCGACCCCGACTACTTCGCCTGCGGCATCGAGGCAAACGTGCTCGCCGCGCTCGCGCCGCAGAAGTGGAGCGCGTTCGTCACGCTCGTCTCCGAGGTCTACCAGAACCTCAAGGCGGGCCACCCCGACCTGCCGGTGTTCCTCACGCTCCAGGCGGACACCTACCACGCCTCGCCGGGCATTCAGGCCAACGCCATCGCGGCGGTGCTGCCGTGGACGGACATGGTAGCCGTCTCCGGCTACCCATTCACCGCGCCGCTCGAGAACCCGCGTTTCCTGCGCGGCGACTACTTCTCGGCCCTGTCGGCGCTCGCGCCGGCGAAGCCGTTCGCCGTCGCGGAGACCGGATGGCCGGCGGAGCCCGTGGGCCCGCCGGCGTGGTACAGCATCGCCGCCGATGAGGAGACCCAGCTCAACTACCTCGAGCGTGTGATCGAGGACTGCGAGATGCTCGGCGCGAGGTTCCTGGTGTGGTTCTTCGCGAGGGACTTCGACGACGCGTGGCAGTCGGACCTGCAGTACCAGTCCAACGCCGCGACCATTCGGTTCTGGCGCGACACGGGGCTCCGCGCGGGCAACGGCGCGGCGCGCCAGGCGCTCGGGCTGTGGTACGTCAACCTCGGACGGGCGTTCACGGGGGTGTGACGCACGGCCGGCTCGGGCCGCCTCTCACTCCCCCTCTTCCGGCAGGTCAACCGGGAAGACCGGGATCTCGAACTTCACCGGCGTCTCGGTGATGCGGCTCGCCGCGCCGTCGCCGTGCGCGACGAGGACCATCTCCATGTTCTCGGCCACCAGCCGCACGACCTGGTAGGGGCCGACCTCCGACGCAAGCCACATCTCGCCTGTGGCATCGCCGTCCTGCGCGGCCCCCACGTGCCGGGTCTTGAACGTGCCGGCGGGGACGGTGACGGTCTCGACCCCCAGCTCGGTGAGCGCGGTCTCCGGCATCGGCTGTTCCTCGTCCGCGCCGGCGAGGAGCGTGTCGACGGGCAGCTCCATCGCGGGCTCGCCGCCGCCCTTGATGATCATCCTGAGGATCCGCGGCTGGTCCAGGGGGTCGCCCTCCACGAGCATCTTCGTGATGACCTCGCCCTCGTCGCCCATCGCGGTGGCCATCTCGTACCAGAAGGCGTCGCCCTCCTGCCCCACGATGGCGAAGCGGATGGTCGCGGACTCCTCGCCGGCCGAGGTCGTCTTGTACTCGGCCCAAGCGCCGACGACCGGCGTGAACCCGAGGCCGATGCCCGGCCCCGGCCCGCCCATGAACCCGAATCCGTGGGCGGCCGACGCACACATCACAAGGACGAGCGCCGTAACGCAGATGTGATGCCTCATCGTGTCTCTCCTCCGGATGTCCTCGCGCTGCGTCAGCGAAGCAGCACGATCTTCCCCTCTGCCTTCCACTCCGGCCCCGTGGCCCTGCAGAGATAGACCCCGGCCGCGGCGGGCCTGCCCCGCGCGTCCCTGCCGTCCCAGACGACCTCGTGCTCCCCCGGCCCGAACGGGCCGCGCGCCAGCTCGCGCACCAGCCGCCCGCGCACGTCGTACACGGAGAGCGCGACCTCCGCCTGTGCGGGCAGGAAGAACCCGACGACGGCTGTGCCCCTCGTCGGGTTCGGCCGGCTCTGACGCAGCGCGGGCGCGGCCGGGCGCGGGGGCCCCTCCGGCGCGCCATCGGCTACGCCGGTGCCAACCCGCCGCCATACGAAGTACTCCTGCCGCTCGACGTGGCCGTTGCCGTCGCCCGCAGGCGCCTGCGTCGCGAGCGCGCCGCCGTCCGGCGAGGCGTAGGCCGCCGCCGCGACGAGCACCGAGTCCGGAAGCGCGCCGAAGAGCGCCGCGAGGTCGAGCGTGCCCTCGAGGTACGCTCCGCTCGCCTTGACGGCTGAGGGCGAGTTGAACACGGCCTCCGACGCGTTGAACCAGCCGCACCAGTTGTTGTTGTCCTCGTTGCCGAGGAAGTGGTCCCAGCCCGCCACGGTGCCCGCCTTCGCCCACGGGGCCGCCCGCGAGCCGGACGGATCGAGGTCCACGAGCACGAAGTGGTCGAGGCCCGTCGTCGCCGCGACGCCCTGGGTCGCGACGTAGAGCCAGGCGCCGTCGAAGCCGACGTAGAGCGACAGGTTCGGCCCGCTCGCCGCGAGTTCGGCGCCCGCGTCGAGCTGCCCGTCCATCACGAACCCGGGCCCCGTCGCCCCGCTCACGGTCACGTGCCAGTCGGCGCCGCCGTTGTTGTCCCAGCGGCCCGCGCCGTCGGTGAAGACGAAGTCCACCGACGTCGCGTTCGCCGGGACGGTGTACGAGTACCTCCACGCGTCCGCGCCCGCATCCCAGGTCATCGCCGGGTCGGGCGAGACGATCCCCTGCCACCCGCTGTGCCCGATGTGGATGCGCGTCGGGTTCGTCCCGGACGGCAGCACGCCGCGGCAGCCGAGGTCGTAGAAGACGGTGAGCGTCCCTCCGGCCTCAGGCGCCGTCGGCTCCCACCACACGCACGGGTCCGAGCCGCCCCCGCCGCTTCCGACCCACACGTGCTGGATCGGCGAGCGCTTCACGTGGCCGAGCGAGTCCGTCGCCTCGACGTAGTAGTCAATGAGCACGTCCGCAAAGCCTGTCATGTGCGCCGTGTACTGGTCGGCGATGTACTGGGGCATCACGGTAAAGCTGACGCCCGGGTCGCCCCAGACGTTGCCGGCGGGGAAGCTCCTCCGGACCATCGCAACCGACTGCCACGGCCCGACGCCCGGCCCACCGGCGTAGGTCTCGTTCACGTCGGTGGACATCGGGTTCACGCCGTCGTCGTCGAGCCGGTACGTGAGGACCGCCGATGCCACGCCGGAGACGTCGTACACGAAGGTCCAGACGTGGAAGTCCTGCGTCATGAGGGCGCCGCTCCCGCCCGGATAGCCCCACAGCGACCCGCCGCCGTATCCACCCGGGTTCCACGGCAGCCGCTGCGGGACCCAGATCGTCGGGGCCACCGTGTCGGTCCCTCCGGCGATCACCGGGTCGGCGTACGAGACGGCGTTGTTGCACGCAAGCGTCGGCTTGATCTCGAAGTCGAGCGCGGAGCCGTAGTACATGTACCCGCTCTCGTAGCCGGCGAGCAGGAAGTGCCAGGCCTTCTCGGCGTTCGACGCGCCGAGCGACGGCCTCTGGATCTTCGCCGGGGCCGCGCTGCCGGCGATGGCCTCGGCCGTCTCGACCCGGTTCTGCGCGGCCGTGAGAACGGCCCAGTTCCGCTCGTCGAGCGCCCACCCGTTCGGGATGTCGAACGCCCCGCTCGCGTCGTGGAGCGGCCAGTTCCAGTTGATGAACTGCGGGCTCCCGAAGTCGCCGTCGGCGTTCACCCAGCCGCCGTCCTCGACGTGAACGACGTCGGACCACTCGACGGGATGGTCGGCAAGGTACTGCGCCACGGTGGTCGGCTCGTAGCCCTGTGCCACGGCGGCATGCGAGAACGACGAGACGTTCTCGTACCAGTACGAGTACCCCCCCGACCAGGCGTTGTCGCCGTCGTGGGCGAAGAGGACGAGCATGGGGCGCGCGGGGTCGTTGTACGACGCCATGGCGTCGATCTCGCCAGTGCCGTACATGCCGTACCCCTCGTTCCACGAGAGCGCGTTCGCCGCCGGGACGACGACGATGCGCGACTCCTCCCCCGTCGAGGGGTCCACGTAGCGCGCGTAGTGAGGGCGGAACCCGTACGGCGGCGGCACCTTCACGGTGACGCCGCGGGAGATGTAGATGCCGTAGTAGTATGGCTGCGCCGGGTTGATCTGGTCCGCACGGTTCGGAGGGTCGCAGTTGTCCTGGTTCGCGTTGTAGGGGTAGTTCGCGCAGGCCCTCGCGATGTGGATGTCGGGCACGATGGACCACTCGATGCCCTCCTCCGCGAGGACCGGGATGAGCCGCTCGGAGAAGCACATCTCGGCCGGGAAGAACCCGAGCGAGAAGTTCGAGTCGCCCCACGCCTGCGGGTGCACCGCCTTCTGGACCTGGATCTCCTTGCGGAAGGCGTTCTCGTCCATGAGCGGGTTGATGGCGTGGTGATGCCCGACGAGGACGATGTCGCAGCGCGTGCGACCGCCCGAGGTCGTCCAGCCGCGCGCCTCGCGGTACTTCGCGTACCAGTTCGGCGCGTAGAGCCCGCCCATCCACCCGTTGGCCGCGAGGCTCGTGATGTTCTCGATGAGGCTCCCGGCGAAGCTCACCTGCGCGCCGGCGTCCGGGATGTCGAGGATCGAGTGCAGGGCGTCGCGCGGGTACCACTGGTAGTCGCCCACGCGATCGGCCTTGGAGAAGATCTCCGTCTCGTCGCTCTCCGAGTGCCCGAGCACGATGGTCTCGTAGGCCTTCTCGTAGGCGTTTCCCTCCCACGCTGAGAGGTCGGGCCAGTAGATGGGCTGGTGCATGTGCCAGAGGTAGGTGGTGTGGATGGGGGCCGCGCAAGAGACCACGACCCAGGCGAGGACCACCAGGGCCGCGGCGAGAGCGACGGCCGGTGGCCGTGCTGCCAACGCCGTGGACGCTGTACGGTTCGAGCTGCCACCCATGCTGTCCACTCTACCATGCTTGGGCGGACCCCCGAAGCGGGCTGTCCGCCCCATTCTGTCGGCAGCCCCGCCAGACAGGCGCCTGTGTGCGGCCGTTCATTGACACACGGCACAGAATATGCTATGCTGCCTCTGTAGGTGTATGCCGTTGCCACGGAGGACCGGAGGTAAGTCACATGCGATCGAGTGTGGGGCTCGTTCTGGCGCTGACCGCGGCGTGCGTCTCGCTGTGCGCGGCGCCGGCGGCCGCCGACCCCGTCAGGGTCTGGGGCACGTGCTCGGCTGTCGTGCCGGACGACCCGGAGTACCGGGACAGGTGGGAGTACACGATCGACCTCGGATGGGACACCACGGGGTGGGAGCCCGAGCACATCGAGCACGTGGTGCTCTTCACGGGCCTCTGTTCGTGCCCCTGCATCGGTGAGCCGTCGTACTTCGCCTTCCCCTTCACGAGCGGCACGGGGACGGGGACCGGCGGCGTCACGACGCGCTACTACTACTCGGGCCACTTCTTCCAGGGAGACTCCCAGCGCCTCGCGGACGCGTGCTCTGTCGTGGCGTTCAACTACATCGACACGAGCTCCCAGCTGCACGCCTCGGGCCGTGCCGCGTTCCGGTTCATCTCCAAGGCGAGGCCCGGCGATTACGTGTCGCGCCCGGATGGCATCGCGATCATCGCGGGGCCCCACGAGGCGCGGGGCGAGATCACCGGGGTCTTCCCGTCCTGCGACTGCGGGAACACGCCGGTGCAGTCCGGAACCTGGGGAGTGATCAAGTCGATCTTCAGGTAGGTCCACGAAGGACCTTCGCCAGGCCGGGGCGGCGAGAGCGGGAGCTACTCGCCGCTTCGGTGTCTTACGATCCCGCCCTCGACCATGTAGATGACGTCCTCCGCGAGGTGTCGGCGCGGTGCTAGAAGTCGAACTGCATCCGCGTCGCGAGCGCCGTCGCCTTCCCCACCTCCTCGCCGTCCTGGTCGGTCACGGTGGCCATGACGTAGTTGGCCATGACCTTGGCGTAGGACGAGAGGTACCAGCTCAGGCCGAAGGTGATGTTGTCCATTCTGCCGCCGGCCACGCCCGCGTTTTCGCCGTTGAGGTCGAGGCGCGAGTACCGCGCCAGTACCTCCCACGCGCCCCATCCCCCGCCGTCGAGAAGTTCCCGCGTCACCTTCGTCCTGTCGAACGACGTCCCCTTGTAGCCGCGCGACTCGCCGGTCAGGAAGTACCCGGCCTGCACAGAGTAGCCCGAGAAGCCCGCGTCGTCCTGAAGCGCCGCGCGCCCGGTCGCTGTGCCGTCCCCTTCGCGGGCCTTCACGTTCGCCATGAGGTGCTCGCCCTGGAAGTGCGCCGGGCCGACGACCCCGCCGATCTCGAGGCCGACCATTCGAGCCGACTCCGCGTCCATCGAGCCGGTGTCCACGAAGTAGTCCGCCTGGTGCAACTCGGGACGCGCACGGAACCTGACGGCGTCGCCCTTCGGGTCCCACACGATCCCGGAGACCGCGAGATGCACGAGCCTCCTGCCTCCGTCCTGGTTGACCAGAAGCCCCGTGAGGCGACCCGCGACGCTCCCACCCTCGCCCGACCCCTCGGCCTCGGCGACGTCGTTGACGTCACGGAACGCGCCGAGCTCGGCCGTGACGCGGCCGTCGGCGAACGAGTTCCACACCATGAGGCCCGTGTTCCTGCCGGGCGCGAAGGCCATGCACGAGCCACTCTCGAGGAACGACAGGTTCTTCGTGCTGACGATGTTGTCGAGGCCGGCGGGCACGACCCAGTGCCCCACGCGCACGTGCCCGACACCGGGGACCCCGAACGCCTCAAGATAGACGTCCTTGACGCCGACCTCTCCGCCCGCAACGTCGTAGTCGGCCTTGAACCGGAGGTGCGATCCGAGTCTGCCCTTCGCGGACACGTACGCGCTGCGAACCTCGGTGGCGTCCTCCGAGGACACGCCGAGCGCTTCGTCCACCTCGCCCCAGACGGTCCAGTCCTGGATGAACCGTCCTCCGACCTCAAGGTCCTGCACTCCCGCCACCGCGGGCGCGGCCTGAAGGACCACCAGCCATGCGGCGAGCAGACCGACGACGGTCCTGCACCTCATCACTCCCTCCTTCCTGGCCCGGGGATCCGAACGGTGAACGTGCTGCCGTGACCCGGCGCGCGTGAGCCTCGCGTGAGGATCTCGCGAGCGACGCGGTGATGCTAGCCGAGCCTCGCCGAGGGAACAAGCGCCGAGGTGTCGCGCCGCGCCCACCCCGTGGCTTCCTCTCAAGCGCGCGGGCCGCCCCCCGAAGGAAGCGGCCCGCCGCCCACGATCGCCCGCACACAGCGCGGGGCCGCCGCCCCACGCCCGTCCGCCGCGCTCTAGTACATGTCCTCGCCGCCGCCCGGCGGCATCGCCGGCGGCCTCTTCTTCGGCTCGGGCTTGTCGGTCAGGATGGCCTCGGTGGTGAGCAGGAGACTCGCCACGCTCGAGGCGTTCTGGAGCGCCGTCCGCACGACCTTGGTCGGGTCGACGATCCCCGCCTTGATGAGGTCGGTGTACTGGTGGACGTCGGCGTTGTAGCCGAAGGACACGCTCTGGTTCGAACGGACCTGCTCGACGACGATCGAGCCCTCGGCGCCCGCGTTCGCCGCGATCTGCCGGATCGGCGCCTCGAGCGCCTTCACCACGATCTCGATGCCGGTGCGCGCGTCGCCGTCCTTCTCCTTGATGGCCTTCACCGCGGTCGCCGCGCGGAGCAACGCCACGCCGCCGCCCACCACGATCCCCTCCTCCACCGCGGCCCGCGTGGCATGCAGCGCGTCCTCGACGCGCGCCTTCTTCTCCTTCATGGCGCTCTCGGTCGCCGCGCCGACGTGCACGACCGCCACGCCGCCGGCCAGGCGCGCCAGACGCTCCTGGAGCTTCTCCTTGTCGTAGTCCGAGGTGGAGTGCTCGATCTCAGCGCGGATCTGCTCGATCCTGCCCTTGATGTCGGCCTTCTTGCCCGCGCCCTCGATGATCGTCGTGTTCTCCTTGTCGACCACGATGCGCTTGGCGCGGCCGAGGTCCTGGAGCGTGGTGTTCTCGAGCTTGAGACCCTTCTCCTCGGCGATGACCGTGCCGCCCGTGAGCGCCGCGACGTCCTCGAGCATCGCCTTCCGGCGGTCGCCGAAGCCGGGCGCCTTCACGGCCACGCACTGGATGGTGCCGCGGAGCTTGTTCACGACGAGCGTCGCCAGGGCCTCGCCCTCGACGTCCTCGGCCACGAGAAGGAACGGCCGGCCGGTCTGGGCGATCCGCTCGAGCACCGGCACGAGGTCCTTCATCGCGGAGATCTTCTTGTCGTGGATGAGGATGTACGCGTCCTCCACGACGGCCTCCATGCGCTCGGCGTCGGTGACGAAGTAGGGCGACAGGTACCCGCGGTCGAACTGCATGCCCTCGACGACCTCGAGCGAGGTCTCGATGCTCTTCGCCTCCTCGACCGTGATGACGCCGTCCCGGCCCACCTTCTCCATCGCGTCCGCGAGGAGGCTTCCGATCTCCGAGTCGTTGTTCGAGGAGACCGTCGCGACCTGCGCGATTTCCTTGCGGTCCTTGATCGGGTGGCTCATCTTCTTGAGCTCGGCGATCGCCGCGTCCACGGCCTTCTCGATGCCCCGCTTGAGGCGCATCGGGTTGGCGCCCGCGGTCACGTTGCGGAGTCCCTGCGCGACCATGGACTGCGCGAGCACGATCGCCGTCGTCGTCCCGTCGCCGGCCACGTCCGCCGTCTTCGTGGCGACTTCCTTGAGCATCTGGGCCCCCATGTTCTCGTAGGGGTCCTCAAGCTCGATCTCCTTCGCGATCGTGACGCCGTCGTTCGTGATGATCGGCGAGCCGTACTTCTTGTCCAGCACGACGTTCCGGCCCCTCGGGCCGAGCGTGACGCGGACGGCGTCGGCGAGCTTGTCCACGCCGCGCCTCAGGTGCTCCCGTGCTGCGGAATCGAACTCGACCTGCTTTGCCATGCTGCTCTCCCTCACCTCGTCCAGGGCCCGCGTCTAGAGAACCGCCAGAATGTCGTCGTCCTTCATGAAGAGGTACTCGTCGCCGTCGATCGTGATCTCGCTGCCGGACCACTTGCCGAAGAGGATCTCGTCGCCGACCTTCACCTCGACCTTGATGCGCTCGCCCTCGTCGGTGAGGCGGCCCGGGCCGACGGCCACGATCTTGCCGCGCTGGGGCTTCTCCTTCGCGGTGTCCGGCACGATGATCCCGCCCGCCGTCTTCTGCATCTCCTCCTCGAGCCTCTTGACCAGCACGCGGTTGCTCAGGGGCCTGATGTTGAGCTTCTTCGCCGCCATCGCTCCCTCCCTCTTGTGGGTGTGTCCCTCGTTCCTTCTCGCCCGCCGCCTCCCGCCCGCGGGACGGCGCGCCGGGCTAGCACTCGAAAAGCCGGACTGCTAATCTATGCGAGGCCCTCGGGGTGCGCAAGTGGTATTTGCCCCGGGCCCCTCGTCATCCCTTGACACGTTCATGGATGAGAGCGAGCCCGCGCAGGGTGAGGTCTGGCTCGACGATGTCGATCGCCTCCGTGAGCGGGGCGATGCGCTCGGCCAGGCCGCCCGTCGCGACGACGGTCGGCTCGGCGCCCCACTCCTCGGCGATCCTGCGCACGATCTCGTTCACCTGGCCGGCGGCCCCGATGAGGATCCCCGACCGGAGCGACTCCTCCGTCGAGCGCCCGATGGCCACCTCGGGCGGGTCCAGCGCCACGCCGTGCAGGAGAGCGGCCTTCCTGAAGAGCGTCTCGGCGGAGGTCAGGAGCCCGGGGGCGATCGCGCCGCCAAGGTAGCGGCGGTCGGCCGAGACGACGTCGAACGTGGTCGCCGTGCCGAAGTCCACGACGATCGCGTCGCCGTCCACGACGCTCAGCGCCCCGACCGCGTTCGCGAGCCGATCGGGACCAACCTCGCGGGGATCGCGGTAGTCGATCGCGATGCCGAGGTCCAGGTCGGGCCCCACGACCACGGGCTCCACACCGCCCACGTCCTCGAGCATCGCGACGAACGACGCCGTGAGCGCGGGAACGACCGAGCAGACGATGGCACCGGAGATCGCCGACAGATCGATGCCGGACTGCCTGCAGAGCTGACGGAGGACCATCCCGTGCTCGTCCGCTGTGCGCGCCGCGTCGCTCGTGATGCGCCAGCGCCGCCGGATCGCTCCGGCGTCAACCACCCCGATGACGACGTTCGTGTTCCCCACGTCGATCGCGAGCAGCATCTCACCCGCTCCCTTCCGTCTCGAGCGTAAGGCTCAAGTCCAGCGCGGGCGCGGAGTGCGTGACCGCGCCCACGGAGATGAAGTCCGGCCGGAGCGACGCGAGCGCCCGCACGTTCTCGAGGCTCACGCCGCCCGAGATCTCAATCTCGGGCGGCCGCGGGGCGGCGCGCGCGGCGCGGACCGCGTCGCGCATGTCCGCCTCGGACATGTTGTCGAGCATCACGCGGTCCGCGCCGGCCGCGAGTGCCTCGCGGAGGCCGTCGAGCGTCGTCACCTCCACCTCGACCGCAAGGTCAGGCCGGGCCGCCTTGACGCGCTCGACGGCCCGCGCGACGCCGCCCGCGGCCGCGATGTGGTTGTCCTTCACGAGGGCCATGTCCCACAGGCCCATCCGGTGGTTCGCACCACCGCCGAGCGCCACGGCCCGCTTCTCGAGCGCGCGCATCCCTGGAGCGGTCTTCCGCGTGTCGAGGAGCCGCGCCCCCGTGCCCTCGAGCGCCGCGGCGTACCGCGACGCCGCCGTCGCGATGCCAGACAGCCGCTGGAGGAAGTTGAGGGCCGTGCGCTCGCCCGTGAGGATCGCGCGCGCCCGCCCCCTCACGGTCGCCACGACCGCCCCGGCGGCCACGCGCGCTCCCTCGGCGACGCGCGCCCCGAAGACGATGTCCCCGTCGAGCTCCCGGAACACCGCCTCGGCGACGTCGAGCCCCGCGATCACGCCCGCGGCCTTGGCGACGATCGCCGCCCGACCGACCGCGCCCGCGGCCACGGTCGCGTCGGTCGTGACGTCGCCCGCCCCGACGTCCTCGGCGAGCGCGCGCCGGACCAGGTCCAGCGTCCCGGCATCGAGCGTCGTCATCGCGCGGGCCTCCCCTTCCGGCCCTTCCCCGGCCCGTGCAGCACGCCCTTCGCCGCCATGCTGCCCCTGGCCGTCCCGTGCGCCTGCGGCCTCGGCCGCGGACCGCCCTCGCCCGGCTGCCGCTCGCCGCTCCAGAGGTCGGACATCTTGATCTCGTCGATGCGGTCGCGCAGGCTCGCGGCCTTCTCGAACTCGAGGCGCGCCGCGGCGTTCATCATCTGCTCCTCGAGCACCGCGATCATCTCGCCACGCGAGAGCCCCGGGTCGAGCTGGATGAGCTCCACGTCGCGCCGGACGTCCGTCTTCGCGTCGGCCACCGCCGTCGCCCGCATGATCTCGTCGACGGACTTCACGATGCTCCTAGGCTCGATGCCGTGCTTCTCGTTGTACGCAAGCTGCAGGACCCGTCGCCGCTCCGTCTCGGCGATCGCCCGCTCCATCGAGCCCGTGATGGTGTCGGCGTAGAGGATGACACGGCCGCAGAGGTTGCGCGCCGCGCGCCCCGCGGTCTGGATGAGCGACGTGTCCGAGCGCAGGAACCCCTCCTTGTCGGCGTCGAGCACGGCGACGAGCGACACCTCCGGGAGATCGAGCCCCTCGCGGAGGAGGTTGATGCCGACGAGCACGTCGAACTCGCCAAGCCGAAGCCCGCGGATGATCTCGACGCGCTCGAGCGCGTCGATGTCCGAGTGGAGGTAGCGCACGCGGACGCCGAGCCCATGCAGATAGTCCGTGAGGTCCTCGGACATGCGCTTCGTCAGCGTCGTCGCGAGGACGCGCCCGCCCTTCTCGACCTCGCGCCGGATCTCCTCGAGGAGGTCGTCCACCTGGCCCGTCACCGGGCGCACGACGATCTCGGGGTCCACGAGGCCGGTCGGTCTGATGACCTGCTCGACGACCACTCCCTGACACTTCTCAAGCTCGTAGTCGCCCGGCGTGGCCGACACGAAGACGACCTGCCGCATGAACTCCTCGAACTCGTCGAACGTGAGCGGCCGGTTGTCCAGGGCCGACGGAAGCCGGAACCCGTACTTGACGAGCGTCTCCTTGCGCGACCGGTCCCCGCGGAACATCCCGCGGACCTGCGGCACGGCGACGTGCGACTCGTCGATGAACAGGAGGAAGTCGTCCGGGAAGTAGTCGAGGAGCACCTCCGGGCGCGCGCCCTCCTCCCGCCCGGCCAGGTGCCGCGAGTAGTTCTCGATGCCGGAGCAGTATCCCATCTCGCGCAGCATCTCAATGTCGAACCGCGTGCGCGTCTCGATCCTCTGCGCCTCGAGGAGCTTGCCCTCCGCCCTGAACGCCGCGAGCTGCCCCTCAAGCTCCTCCTCGATGCGCCCGACCGCCCGGTCGATGTTCTCCTGCGTGGTCACGAAGTGCTTCGCCGGGTAGATCGAGATCGCGTCCATCTCCTCGAGCGTCTTCCGCGTGACGAGGTCGATCACGGACAGCCGCGCGACCTCGTCGCCCGCGAGCTCGATGCGGATCGCCCGCTCCTCGTACGACGGCCGCACCTCGATGACGTCGCCTCGCACCCGGAAGGTCCCGCGCGCGAAGTCCACGTCGTTCCGGTCGTACTGGATGTCCACGAGCCGACGCAGCACCTCGTCGCGGTCCACGCGCGCGCCGACGGACAGCGCGACCAGCATCGAGCGGTACGCCTCCGGCGAGCCGAGGCCGTAGATGCACGAGACGGACGCGACGATGACGACGTCCCGCCGCTCGAGGAGCGACGCGGTCGCCTTGAGGCGCAGGCGGTCGATCTCCTCGTTGACGTCGGCGTCCTTCTCGATGTACGTGTCCGTGACCGGGACGTAGGCCTCGGGCTGGTAGTAGTCGTAGTAGCTCACGAAGTACTCGACGGCGTTCTCGGGAAAGAACGCGCGGAACTCGGCGAAGAGCTGCGCCGCGAGGGTCTTGTTGTGCGACATGACGAGCGCGGGGCGGTCGAACGCCGCGATGACGCTCGCCATCGTGAAGGTCTTGCCCGAGCCGGTGACGCCGAGGAGCGTCTGCCAGCGGTCGCCCCGCCGGACGCCCTCGACGAGGTCCGCGATGGCCCTGCCCTGGTCGCCCTGCGGCTGGAACCCCGACACGAGTCTGAAGGGCCGCGCCATCGCCCCCACCGCCCTACCGGGACATCCCGTTCTCGTTGACCACGAGGTCCTCGACCACGCGCGGGCCCGTTCCCGCCGTGCCCAGGTACTCGCCGTTCAGGTAGAGGTCCACGCCCCCGCCGTTCCCGACGTCGAGGACGAACTCGCGGTCGGCCTGCCACGTGTGGCGCTCGCCGACCTCGAGCGTGACGTCGCCCTGCGACGTGCCGTCCGCGACCACGCGCACCCACGTGCGCTGCTTCGCCGCGGCGGTGAGCGAGAGCTTCTGCCAGACGATGGCCGTGTCGCGCAAAGCGGCGCCGGGCGCCTCCTGCGCGGGGGCCGCCGGCTCCGGCGGGCTCGCCGCGCGGCGGGCCAGCCCGATCCCCACCGCGATCAGGACGGCGGCGCCCACGACCGCCACGACGACCCACAGCGCCCGCTTCGACGTCGTCCGTCGCTTCTGGGCGCGCTGCATCTCCACGGCGTCCCACTCGTCGGGCTCCGCGGTCTCCTGCTGCTGCGTGAAGCGAAGGTACCTGTCGAGCACGGTCTGCTCATCGAGGCCGAGATACCGCGCGTACGCCCGGATGTGGCTCTTGACGTAGACCAGCGCAGGGAGCGCGTTGTACCTGTCGTCCTCGAGCGCCTCGATCGTGCCCGCGGTCATCCGCGTGACCTTGGCGACCTCTTCGACCGTCTTCCCCTGGGATTCCCTCGCCTTCCTCAGGAGCTCGCCCACGGACTCCATGCTCTACTCCTGGTACCGCACCGTGTACCTGAGGACCGCCTCCCCGCCTGCCTTCGCGGGCACCGAGAACTCGACCCGGTAGGCCTCCTTCTTCACGTGCTCGTGCGTCGCGCTCGTGATCGTCCAGAACCCGTACGGGTGCTCGACGACGCGCACGACGACGTCCTCCTTCTTGTGGTTCCTGATGACGATCTCCCAGTCCTCCTCGCGGACGCGGCCCGAGATCCTCCGCGCGTCGGTCTGCTTTCGCTCGGCCTTCACGTCGAACGCGTTGCCGAGGTACAGGCTCACGTTCTCGTCCACCGGCGTGTGCCCGATGCGGTCCTCTCCGATGAACTGCAGGGCCCTCGTCGAGTCTTCCTTGTACATGCGCACGGTGCCGGCGGGAAGCGGACGGCCGATCCCCGACGCCTTCGAGTTCGGGAACTCGAGGAGCACGCGCACGTCGCCGCCCTTCCACGCGTCCAGTTCGAGCACCTTGGCGACGGCGACGCCGGTGCTCGGGAAGAACGCGAGCTGTTTGATCTCGCGGTCCGCGACGGTCGCCGGCGTGTCCAGCTTGTAGAGGTGGTACTCGAAGAGCTCCTCGCTCCTGAACTCGGGTGCCGCAGCAGGCGCCTCGACCATGTCCGCCTTCGCCAAGCGCCGCCCGTCCAGCGGCGTCGGCGCCCGGTGCACGTCGCCGGCCACGAGGTCGAGCTGCGCGTTCTCGTACGTCGCGCCCGAGCGGTTGTCCACGGACACCCACGCCGCGAGGTCAACGCGTCGGTCGTCGCTGGACACCACCCCCACGTACTCCGCGTGCCAGCTGACGCCCCCCGTCAGGTACGTCACCTCGACCTTCCGCGGCCCCGCGCTCGCCGCGCCGATCTTCCACACGAGCGACGGCCGCGAGATGAGGCCGGCGGGCAGGCTCGGAAAGCGGACGTACGTGAGCTTGTCGCGGTTGAGCGTGACGATGGGGCCGCTCCCCTTCCCCTGATCGAGCACGATGCCGCTCTGGTCGAAGCTCACGAGCCGCCCCGCGAAGAGGTCGGCGTCGTCGGTCACGACGTCGATGTCCTTCTCGAGGTACTTGTCGAGGATGGCCCAGGGGCTGGCCAGGTCGAACCGGTAGTTCTGCTCCCACACCGACGCCTCTCCGCCGCTCAGCACGCGGAAGTGCACGCTCGTCGGGTCGATGCGCGCGGCCACGTCCGGGAAGCGGACCTCCTGGGCGCCCTTCTCGAGCGCGATCGTCCTGGCGTCCTTCACGAGGGCGAGGTCGGTGTTGTACACGGTCAGCGCCGTCTCCTGTTGCGCGACGGCGCCCGCGGCGAGGCCGATGACGGCGCCGAGCGCGGCGAGAACACAGAACATCGCTCTCACGGCACAACCTCCTTCGGTGGTGGGACTCACGGCATCGCGGTGAGCAGAAGGCCGACCGCCCCGACCGCCCAGCAGTAGTACGAGAACCGGTGAACACGGCCCGCGGAGATCGCCTTCACGAAGACGGCGATCGCCGGCAGCGCGCACACGAAGGCCACGACCGCTCCGGCGACCTCGGCGGGCGGCGGCGCCGCGCCGGCGCGGAACGCGTCGCTCAGGTTCACCGCCGCCGCGCCCACGATGATGGGAACGGACAGCAGGAAGGAGAACTCCGCCGCCCGCCTGCGGTCGAGACCCCCGAGCAGCCCCGCCGAGACGGTCGCGCCCGAGCGCGAGAGCCCCGGCAGCACGGCGGCCGCCTGAGCGACACCGACGACGAGCGCGTCGCGCCAGGTCTCGGCGCTTCGCCCGCGGCCCGTCACGAGCCGCGTGCTCCACAGAACGAACCCCGTGACGATCAGGAGCCCGGACACGAGCCGGACGTCATCGAAGGCCTGCTCGACGCGGGACTCGAACAGATAGCCTACCACAGCCGCGGGCACGGTACCGAGCGCCAGATGGAACCCCAGCCGCGCGTCGGCGGCTTGGGCGGCGGACCAGCGGCGCGCGCCCCGGACGTGCCGGAACGGCCACGCCGCCAGCGCCCCGAGGACCGCGGCGACGCGCCGCCGGAAGAGGGCCACGACGGCCACCGCGGTCGCGAGGTGCACAAGCACCTCGAACCTGACGCCGGGGGTCGTGACGCCGAGCAGCCGCTGCGCCAGGGCAAGATGCCCGGAGCTCGACACCGGAAGGAACTCGGTGAGGCCCTGGAGCACTCCGAGCAGGATGCCCTCGAGAACGGTCATGTTCGGGGAGCCCTCTCCGTCACCACACGACGCCAAGCACGAACGCCAGCAGCCCGAGCGCCATCACGCACTTGAGCAGGAGCGAGGCGCGACCGGCAGCCTCGCGATCCGCTCTGCCGGCCGTCCGCACGAGCGCGAGGACCAGGAGCGCGTCGATCACCACCAGCGCGGCCGCGTAACCCCAGCCGAAGGTCCGGGCAGCGAACGGCACGACCGCCGCGCCCATGAGGGCCACCATCACGATCCTCGAAAGCCCCATCGCCCGCTTCGACCCCAGCGCCACCGCGATGGTCCGCACACCGGTCGCGGCGTCCCCCTCGACGTCCTCGACATCCTTCGCGATCTCCCTTGCCAGGTGCGCGAGGAACGCCAACCCGAGCGGCACCACGGTCGGTCCCGCCCTCCCCTGCGAGATGCCTCCCATGAGAAGCGGCGAGGCGGCCACCGCGGCGACGAGCGCGTTCGACGCGAGCGGCACGCGCTTGAGCTCCACGGAGTAGAGGGCCGTGAGGACCACCCACGCCGCCGCGAGCGCGCCCGCCCACGCCGAGAGCGCGAGCGCCAGGCCGAGCGCGGCCGCGTATCCGGCGAACGCCAGCGCGACCGCCGGCCGCACGCCGACCGCGCCCGACGGGATGGGCCGTCCCGGCCTGTTCACGGCATCGGCCGCGCGGTCGAGAACGTCGTTGAGCGCGTTCGCGCCCGCCGTCGCGGCGAAGGCCGAGAGGGCTGCCACGAGCGCAGGCGCGAGGTCCGGCGGCCTGCGCGACACCACGGCGCCCACGACGACCGCGCACGCGGCGATCAGGCCGTTCGCGGGCCGCGCGAGCCTGACGAGAGCGCGCGCGTCAGATGCGGAAGCCGATCCCGGCGCGGACCTCCCACCCATGGTCGTCCTCCGGGCCGTGATCCCGGTTCCTCACGAAGACCCCCGCGGCCGACAGGAACGCGCGGAGCCCATCCAGGTTCTCGTACGAGCACTCCACGCCGACGCGGTCCGTCGTCTCCACGACGCCCGACGGGAACGACGGGTCCGGATCGGAGCCCTGCTCGAACGGCTCGACGATCGTCCCTTCGCCCTTCCTCGCCCTGGAGTACGACACGCCGACCGACCACGCCGGCGACGGGTGCGCCGTGACCTCAAGCGTGAGGCGGTCGGCGTCGGGCCCGAGCTCGAATCCCAGGGGCTTTCCGTCCTGCGCGACCGCGTGCCACGGAAGCTGATGCGTGTACGTCCACTTGCGCACGTTGCTGTACTCCGCGGTGATCTCCGCGTCGATGCCGAGCGGCGCGGCGTAGGCGGTGAGGCCGACGGTCGCACCGTACTTGTCCGGATGCCCCGTGGACCTCTCGTACTGCAGATCGTCCACGACGAACTCGCCGTAGAGGTCCAGACCGCGGCGCGGTCGCGCGAGGAAGTCAAGCGCCCAGAGCACGTTGTCGTCGGACCGCTCGTTGTGCTGGGAGAGGTAGAAGGGAACGAGCGGGTTCAGGTACACCGGGTCGGGCATCACCGAGCTGTACACGACCGCCTCGCTGACGGAGATGCTGCCCAGAGCTCCCCGCACCGACACGCGATGGGCGGCCAGGAAGACCCGTTCGTCCTCGCCGAGGCCGTCGCGCGCGTCGGGCGGTCGCTCCAGCAGACCGTGGAGCGCGAGGAACGACCAGGGGCCGACGGTGAACCTCGCCTCGAGCTCGTCCATCGTCGCTGCGGACCCGGAGATCAGAAGCCGGCCCCGCTCGGAGCGCCCCCACGCCGGGTCGCGCCGCCCGACGGCCACCGAGTAGCCGGGCCGCTCGAGCTTGAGGTACGCAAGCTCCGCGGTCGCCGCGACGCCGCGCCAGGTGCGCGCCCGGCTCGACAGCCGCTCCGTCCTCGCCCCCTCCTGCCCCCCGAGCACGACGTCCGCCTCGGAGTAGAACCCGACGGCGTCGCTCACGCCGCCCCAGAGGTCGTACGACACCGTGACCGAGACGTCCGGCCGGCCGTCGTCTGCGTCGTCGTGGAAGGCGGCCCGCTCGTACGACGTGAGCGCGCGCACGCCGAGGCCGACGGCCGCCGCCTCGTCCCGCGCCGAGAATACGGGCGCGTCCACCTCGGCCCTCAGGAACTCGGCCCGCAGCCTGTCGATGGCCCAGGACTCCCGCTCGGTGAGTTCCGCGGCCCGTGACGCCTCGTCGGCGTCCGCCGCGCGCAGCGCGTCCGCGACCGCGGCGCGCGAGACGGGCCGCGTCGTGAGATCGAGATCGAGAACGCCCCGCGAGGCGAGTCGCTCGAGCAGCGGGTAGGCCCAGTGCGACAGGGGCACGTCGGCAGGCGGGCGCGGCGCCGCCGCCAGCGCGACGAGGCAGATGAGCGCGCACAGCGTCACGTTCCTCCGATCCCGGGCGCGCGGCGCCGCGCCCCGCGCCCGGTCGCCGGCCGCGCTCAGCTCACGCGGTCGCCTTGAGCCGGTCCGCCCTGCGGTAGAGGTCCGAAGCCTCGAGGCTGCGGCCCAGCCTGTCGACGACCACCGCGAGCTGGTACGTCGCCGCGTGGTCGCCGGGGTCGCCCTTGAGCGCCGTCCGCAGGCATCGCTCGGCGTCCTCCAGCCTGCCGAGCGCCGCGAGCGCCGCGCCGAGGTGACGGGAGACGCCGGGGCGCTCGCCGGCGAGCACGATCGCGCGCTGGAACTCGGCGACCGCGCGCCCGAAGAGCGCCTTCCTCGACAGCGCCACGCCGAGCTGGAAGTGCGCCTCCGCGCTGTCCGCGGCGTACTTGACGGCGAGCTCGAGTTCGGGAAGCGCGTCGTCCACGTCCCCGAGCCGCAGGAGCGCGGCGCCGAGGTTGAAGCGGGCCTCCCCGCTCGCGCCGTCGATCTCCACGGCCTTCCGGAACTCGGCGACGGCATCGCGAAGCATGCCGCGCTCGCCGTACATGGCGCCGAGATTCAGGTGCCGCACGGCGTTCTCGGGGTCGATCTCGATGGCCCGCTTGAACTCGACGATGGCCTCGTCGGTCCGGCCCATGCGGTCGAGAACGTATCCGAGGTTGGTGTGCGCCTTCGCGCAGGCGGGATCGATCTCGATCGCCTTCCGATACCACGCCTCGCTTTCCTCGTACTCGTCGCGCCGGGCGTGCGTCACGCCGATCCTGTAGTAGGGTTCCGGATCGTCGGGCGCGATCTCGATCGCCCGGCGATGCTCCCTCAGGGCGTCCTCGTGCCGCCCCATGAGATCGTACACGCGGCCCAGGTTGTACCGCGCCGCGGCGCTCGCCGGGTTGGTCCTCGCGGCCCGCTCGAACTCGTGGGCCGCCGGGTCGAGCAAACCGAGCTTCCGGTAGCACACCCCGCACGCCAGCATGGCGTCGACGGCGTTCGGCCGACGCGCGAGGAGCTGCTGGAGGACGACGACGGCGTCCGCGTAACGGCCCTCGTCCATGTACTCAGCCGTCAGGCCCAGGAGCGCCTCGGGCTCGTCCGCCGGCGGTCTCGTCGCGCGGGCGCCCGCGGCCGGCCGTTTCGCTCTCGTCCACATGGCCTCGCCCTCCGGTCGGCGCCCCGTCCCTAGGCGCGCCCCCGCTTCGCAAGCACCTCGCGGACCTTCTGCTTGAGCTCCGTGAGATCGGCCGACTTCACGACGTACGCGTCGGCCATCCACGACGCGAAGTCCTGCTTGTACGTCGAGTAGGCCGAGTTGAGGATCACGGGCAGGTCGCGCCGCTTCTCCATGATCGTCCGCAGGCAGTCGATGCCGTCCATGCCGTCGAGCCGTATGTCGAGGATCACGAGATCGGGCGGCGACTTCGCGATAAGCTTCAGGGCATCCTCGGCGCTCTCCGCGGTATCCACCTCGTAGCCCTCCTGCTTGAGCTCGCTCTCGTAGAGCCGCCGGATGTTCTTCTCGTCGTCCACAACAAGGAGCTTTGTCATCCTGGTCCTCCGGTTCCCTCAGCGCCGTCCGTTCGGCCTCCGTCGGCTCCGGTCCGGCCGTAGAGCTTCCGGTGCTCGAACTCCTGCGTGCTGTGCATGATCGGCAGCGAGATCTCGAACGCCGAGCCCTCTCCCTCGCGGCTCTCGACGGTGATCTCCCCTCCGTGGTTGTCGACGATCCGCTTCGTCACGGCGAGGCCGAGCCCCGACCCGGCCGCGCGCGTCGTGAAGAACGGCACGAACAGCTTGTCGAGGTGCTCCGGCGCGATCCCCGGCCCCGTGTCGCTGATCCGGACGACGATCCACTCGCCTCTCTGGAGCGTCGCGATCGTGAGCCTGCCGCCCTGAGGCATCGACTGGATCGCGTTCGATGTCACGTTGAGGAAGGCCTGCTTGAGCTGGTTGGCGTCGCCCATCGTGATGGGCAGGCCCTCCGCGAGGTCGCCCACGACGCTGATGTGCGACGAGAGGATGCCGTGCGACAGGAGCTTCCGGACGTCCTTGAGGATCTGGTTGATGTCCACGGGGCCCATGACAGGCACGAGGTGCTTCTCGAGCGTGAGCTGCTCCCGGAGGATCTGCTCGAGCCGCGTGACCTCCTCGAGAATGACCTCCGTGAACTCCCTGCGCGGGTCGTCCTCGGTGAGCTGCTCGTGCAGCCGCCGCGCGAAGCCTCCGACCGCGATGAGCGGGTTGCGGATCTCGTGCGCCACGTTGGCGGCCATGTGCCCGATGCCCGTCAGCTGCTCCACCTCTCGGAGCTGCTTCTGGAGCTTCATGCGGTCCGTGATGTCCTTGATGTACTGGATCGCCTGAACCGTCGTGCCGTGTTCGTCCACGACGGGGAACGTGTAGACGTCGACTCCCTTCCTGTGATAGCCGCCGGCCAGCTCCGGCTTCGACACGAGGGCGACGTTCCCCTTCGCGAAGGTCTCGTGGGCGGGGCAGAGCTCGCACGGCTCATCCCCGCGGCAGTAGACCTCGTAGCACGGCCGGCCGACGAGGTCCTGCGGTTCCCTGCCCAGGAAGGACGCCTCGGCCTTGTTCACGGCCACGATGCGGAACTCGCGGTCCACGATGATGAGGCCGTCGGTGATGCCGTCGAAGATGGCCTGCAGCTGGCGTTTGCTCCGCCGGATCTCGCCCTGCAGCTTCGCGGAGCGCCCCGCCGCCGCGCGGGCCACGAGCCACCCCGCCACCGCGCCGGCGGCAAGGCCGACGCCGAGGCAGGGCAGCACCTCCTGAACGCGAATGGCCGTGAAGAGCATCGGGGAACGCCCCAGGCGCTTCGTACCGCATCTCGCCCGCTCGAGGCGGAAGCCGGCCGCGCCGGACCCCCTCCGCCGGCGTCATGGTAGTGCGAGTCCCTGAGGGTGTCAAGGTCGAAGGCCCCCTCGAAGCCGCCGACGCTGCGCGGGACTCGCCGGCACGAAGCGCTTGACATGCGGCGGGCAGAGACGCTATGAGAGGGCAGGTCGCTGAACAAGGGAGGGACCATGCTCAAGCAGTTCAAGGAGTTCGCGCTCCGCGGGAACGTCGTGGACATGGCCGTGGGCATCATCATCGGCGCGGCGTTCGGCGCCATCGTCTCGTCGCTCGTCGCCGACGTCATCATGCCCCCCATCGGTCTTCTGCTCGGCAACGTGGACTTCAGCAACCTCTTCATCGTGCTCAAGGAAGGCGCGACGCAGGGGCCGTACGCGTCGCTGGCCGCCGCGAAGGGCGCAGGAGCCGTGACCCTCAACTACGGCGTCTTCTTCAACGCCATCATCAGCTTCCTCATCGTCGCGTTCTCCGTGTTCCTCCTCATCTCACAGATGAACAGGCTCAAG